>JBDHQG010000070.1:0-11221 GCA_039806925.1 Limisphaerales bacterium | reverse complement strand
CGGCGCTTACTCGAAGCTGCTCTTCAAGACCGACCGCGTGATGGCGCCCTATTGCTACCGTTGTCCGTTCAACCGCGCGAAGCCCGAACGCAACGACGCGCGGAAGTATCGCGAGTGCCATTGGGAATGCGTGGACAAAGTCGATCAGGCGCTGACGAAGCAGAAGAAGCGTGGCGAACCATACGCGGCGTTCGTCTTCGAGCCGCTGATGCAAGGCGCGGCGGGAATGATTGCGCAGCCGTCCGGCTGGCTGCGACAGACCACAGATCTCGCCCGCGCGCACGGGGCGTTGCTCATTGCCGACGAAGTGATGACCGGCTTCGGCCGCACCGGCGTGACCTGTCTTCTCGATGACACCGCCCTCGCCCGCGTGCGGAAACATCCTGAGACGGCGCGCGCCTTCGCGACGACACGCGTGGGTGTCGCCGTGGATTTTCTTTGCCTCGCGAAGGGATTGACCGGCGGTTATCTTCCGATGGCCGCCACGCTCACAACGCAGCGCGTGTTCGATGCGTTCCTCGGCGAGTATGAGGAGTTCAAAACCTTCTTCCACGGCCACAGCTACACGGGAAACCAGCTCGGTGCCGCCGCCGCGCTCGCGAGCCTCGGTATCCTGCAAAGCCGCGCCTCGGTGATTGCCCGAGCGAAGCTTCAACGCGCGTTGCACGATGAATTGAAATCGCTCTGGGCGCTTCCCAATGTCGGCGACATCCGGCAGGTCGGGCTCGTCGCCGGCATCGAACTCGTCCGCGACTGGCGCACGCGCGAACCGTTTGATCTGCGTGAGCGGGCGGGCATCCGCGTCTGCGAAGCAATGGCAAAACGCGGCGTGCTGACGCGACCGATCGGAAACGTCATCGTCCTCATGCCGCCCTACTGCACGACGCCGGCGCAGGCGCGGAAAATGGTGCAGGCGCTCGCGGAGTCCGTGGAGGAATGCCTTGGGCAAACGTCGCGGCGGAGGTGAGAAACCCGGCAGATGGAATCAACGATTCCGCCGGTGCCATTATAGAGGCTCGTGCCATACACGGATGGAGCGCGGGCTTTAGCCGAATGCCTTTCGGACATTTGTTGAGAGGTGAGTCCCGGAGGGATATCCGATAATAGCCCGGCGTTTCAACGCCGGGTGGCGCCCACCGGCGGGAACCAGTCCCGAAGGGACGGCTGAATCTCCAGCTTGTTCCAACCAAGACTTCAACCGTCCCTTCGGGACTGGCGACTTTTGGTTCAATGTTCCCGGCGTTGAAACGCCGGGCTATTCTCAACCTGTCCCTCCGGGACACGCGATCCTCCGAATTCCCAAAAGGCATTACGGCTTCAACCGAGTGTCAATGAGAACACCCGATTTGAGCCAGCCAACCGCACACGGGGACGTAGGTCATCAAGGAGGAACGTTCAGTTGCGGTAGTGCTTGTGGCAGGTGGCACACGTCTGGCCGAGGGATTTGAACGCGTTGTCTCGTGCGGTCGTGTCCGCCTTGGTGTCGCTGAGCAGCGCCCGGAACTGATCAGCGGCCTTCTCGGAAGCGGCGAGCTTCGTGCGATAATCTTCGGGACGCTTCGCGGTGTCGTCGGTGCGCGCCAACTCGCGGAGATGTTCCCACAGAATCGTCGCCGTGTGCGCGGGCGTCACGTCGGGCTGATTGGGAATCCCCTTCCAGCCGGTCTTCTGCGCGGCTTTCAACCGCTCCATCTCTTCGTCGATGGCGACCATCGCATCAACAAGCGACGATGTCTTCGCCGTTTCGGGCAACTCGACAATCTTCGCGAGCGCGGCCGCCTCGGGCAGGCGAAATTCCATCGCGCTTTTGTAGAGCCCGTCGTAATCCGCCGCCGTGCCCGCCTCCTTGAGCCACGCCACCGCCTGATTAGTCGTCCAGCCCGCCGTCGCTTCGCAAATCACCGCGACCGCCGCCGGGCCGCGATGTTTCCCGTGATGACAATGAACGTAAATCGGCCCGGCCACGGATTGCGCCGCCTTCACGAGTTCGGCCACGCGGTTCGACGGCACGCCGTCATAGCCAATCGGCAGGTGGATGTAGCGCATGCCATGCTTGCGGGCCGCTCCGGCGTCGGGCTTCGCGCCATCGACGCTGATGATGGTCTTCACCCCGAGCTTCGCGATCTCGGCAAACCCCGCATCGCTGTCCGGCGAGTTGCCGGAGAACACATTGGTCGTCGCGCGAAAAAGATTATGAACGTGCGTCGAAGGCAGCGGCTGGGCGACGGCATTCGACGAGACGCTGCGAGTTTCCGCCGCAAACGACGCGGTTGCCAGCAGGCAGAACATCAACAACGAGAGCAGGAGCCTGTTCATGGTGATTCGACCATTGGCCTTTTCATTTCTCACGACGAACAAGCATTGGAACAGGCTCCTCAGCGGCGCAAGTGTTTTGGCAGCGCCCGGCTGGCGGTGGGCGCATCTTGAGGGCGTGTGGCCCAAACACGCGGACCGCGACCGGTCCCCGGTGCGCAGCGGGTGAAGCGCACGAGCACCGTTGAAGTTTGCCAGCACCGCCGTCCGGGCGACGCGCTGCGAGCCGGGACGGCTCGCGGTCCGTGATATCCTCTTTCGTTTGGGCCACACACCCTCATGATGCGCCCGGCTGGCGGCTGTCCGGTCGCGATGGAGCTTGTCACTCGTTCGCGGGAACTTCTAGGCTTTGCGGGATGATTGCTTGCCGGTTTCAATCGCCCGTTGTTTTCGTCTGGCTCGTCCTGCTGCCAGCGCTTGTCCTCGCCGGATGCCGGCAGCAGACGAATCCATCCGACGCGAGCTCGTCATCCGACGCTCTCTACGGCGCGCCCACCGGAACGGCATCCACGAACATCGCCCGCTCCATCCCGCCCGGCGCAGAAGGATGGGACACGAACGCGTTTTTCGTTCTCTCGACGGAGCTGAGCCCCGCCACGCTGGTTCACTCCGCGACATCGCATCTGACCGTATTCGGCGGGATGACCAATGCGGGAATCGGCGCGCCGCTCCATATCGCGTGGCCCACGCGCGAAGGCCCGCGCACGTTCAAACGCGGCGAGAAGCTCGACGTGTCCGTGATGACCGAAGGCTGGGTGATGGTCTGGTGGGCCGGCGCGGAAGGCTGGACCAACTGGGACTGCCCGTGGGTGCTGATTCTCCAGCACAAGCCGGACGCGATGGCGTTGGACGACGACGGGCTTCATCTCGATTTTCCCAGGCGGGCCGGCGACGTCGTGATGATGCCGCTCTACGGCTACGAGAAGCTGCCGCTGGAACATTTCGATTTCCGCGCCACGAACCAGCTGGCTGGGCCCAAGGTGAAGGTGAAGACATGGGAATGGCCCACGGTCATCACGCGCGATCCGCTCACGCGCATCCGTTACTGGACGGCGGCGACGCGCGACTTCCCGGTTCATTGCGAAGAGAGCTTCAGCGTGGACCGCGCGAAAGGAACCGTCACCGTGCGCTCGAAGATTCATCGCCGGGCGATCTTCGACGACTGGAAATCGCGTCGCGTGACGCTCGCGCCCATCAGCCCGGCGCTGGCCCTGGCGGCGAAGGAAGGTGCGTTTCCCGCGCGGTTCTCGGAGCGTTGGTTCGACCTCGAACTGCCGGCGCCCTTCGGGCCGCTCCTCGGAATCGAGGGCGCGGACGAATACGACACCACCTTCTCCACGCTGCGCTACGTGAATGAGACGGAGACGATTTCACCCGCGGACCCGGGAACCAATTCCCTCGCCACCTCGACGCGCGCCGCGCTCCGTCAATTTGCCGCGTCGCCCGACGCCAGCTTGCGAACCGCGCGCGGCGCCTGCCAGTTCGCGCAGGCGCTGCCGCTTCTCGACGCACCGACGCGCTCGAACGTCCTCTCCGCGCTGCGAACTTTTTTGAGCGAACGTCTCGCCGCCCCCGGCGATGCGACGGACGCCAGCCTGCTGCCGGCGGCCTGGGCGTATGCGCATCACGGCGGGGATTGGGAGATGATTCGCGCGCACTGGGCGACGTTGAAGAGGCTGTTCACCGTGCCAGGAACGATGACGTGGTCCGGCTTCGGCAGCGCGGGCGAAGGCGCCTTCGGCGAGGCTGCGGCGCAATGCCTGGCGTTCGCGCGACTCGCCTACAAGGTCGGCGACATGGACGGATACGACTACGGCTGCTTCTCATTCACGCGCGAACTGACGGCGCTGGCCGCCCGTCAACGCGGCGGAGAATACGTTCGCAAGCATCAGCCGTGGCACTCGCTCCAAGTGATCACTCCGGATGTCTTCGCGACCGGCTACCTGCCCGACGCCCGGGGCTGGCAGTTCAGCGGGACGAATCATCCATTGAACGCAACGTCGCGCCCCCATGAACGACGCTGGGACGGCTTCGGCGATTTCGACGTGGCACGGTTCTGTCGCGATTACCTCGCGTTGGATCTTCGGAAAGAGTTTGCCATCGCGCCTCCGTCGATCCCCCTGCGCGCCCAACTCATGGGCGATCAGCCAACGGATTTTGATGCAGCCACCCGGCTGAACACGATGGCTGATTCCGCAGCCGGGCGAATCGCGGCGTGCCTCGCCATCTTGCGCGCCACACAACCTGTGGAGATCCGGCGGCTGATCCCCGCCGGCATCGCCAGCCCGCAGGTGACCGGCCTCGAACGCGAAGGCAGCGTCTCTAATGCGGGACTTCTCGTGAGAACATCGGGCAGTTCGCAAGGCGGATGGCCTGAGCTGACCTGGCCCGAGTGGACCACGCCCACCGGCGCCCGATGGACCTTTGGCCAGATTCGGCCTGCCCGCGACGCCAAGTCTCCCCACCACAAGCGGGTCTTGATCAATTGGAATAGCGAAGCTCACGTCCACCCGGTGCCGTGATGTGATCCGTCCTCATCGGCAGGTCAGCCTGGAAGCGGTTTCAAAACTCGCAACCGCCGAGGTGACAAGGCGGAGCATCCGGGAAATTCCAATGTTCCGCCTCCTCACGTCAGCGGCTGCGTTTAGAGCGAAATTTTGAAACCAGTTCTGCTTACTTCAAGCCGCTCAAAAACTCGACGAGGTTCCGCAGGTCCTGCTTTGTCAGCACCTGGCGCAGTTCCTCGGGCATGCCGCTCAGGCCGCGCTGGCGGTCCTTGATGTCCGCCTTCTTCAGCTTGAGAATGCCGTCCTCGGGCGAGTTCACTTCGATCTCATCCGCCGTTTCGTTCTTCAGCAGGCCGGCGTAAATCGCGCCGTCCTTCATCGTCACGAGCACGTTCTCGAAGCCGGCGGCAATGTGCTTGTTCGGATAAACAATCGACTCAAGGATGTATTCGCGCGTTTTGCTTTCGCCCACCTTGCCGAGGTCCGGCCCCACTTCGCCGCCCTCGCCGCCCGCCTTGTGGCAGCGCACGCAGGACACCTCGGCGCGTTCGAGGAATATCTTCTTTCCCTCCTCCGCGTTGCCGCCTTCCTGGCACTCGCGGTAGTTGCGCAAGTCATCCTCCGCCGGACGCGCGCGCTCGAACTTCGTCAGCTTGTCCTTCACCTCCTGCGATTGCCGCTGCTGCGCCGCCGCGATGAGGTCGAGCTGAACTTCCGCCGGCACCTGTTTGGCGATCAACTTGTCGAGCCATTGAGAAAAAAGTTGATCCGCTGCCGCGCCGGGAACGGTCGCCAGCGCGGCGAAGGCCGACTGCTTCTCGCCACGCGTGCCGCTCTCCAGCGCGGTCCGCAGCTTGGCCGTCGCATCGCCCGGCTTGAGCCGCGCCTGAATCTTCGTCGCTTCGTTGCGCAAGCTTTCATCGCTGGCCGTGAGTGCGAGCTTCACTGCGTCAGCAAGCTTGGAAGCCTTCAGCGATGACAACGCTTTCAACGCCTCCAGCCGCACATCGCCGCGCTGCCTGTCATCGTTGAGCAGCGCGAACGCCGCGCTCTCGCCCTCCTTGATGCCGAGCTTCGTCGCGACCTTGATCGCCGCCAGCTTCACCGTTGACGACGGATTACTGAGCAACGCATCGATGTTTTTCTGAAGCGTCCTGTTCGCCACCGACGCGTCGCGCTTCTCGATCGGACGCCAGAGGCCGGTGATGCGGTCGCGACCGGACGGCTTCGCCCAATCGCCGAATGCCGTCACCGCCTCGGCACGAACCGCGCTCGGAGCGGAGGAGTTCAGCGCGAACGCAGTCAAAGCGTTTGCATTCGCCGCGGTGCCGAGCCGGAACTGCGCGCTGACGATGCGACGGGTCAACGGCTGCACGAGCATGTCCGGCTCCTGATCCAGCTTCGACTTCTTCGCCGCTGCGACGGAAGCGCGCTGATCGTTCGAGGCGGATTCCGCACGCGCGAGCAATTCCTTGTCATCGATCAACGCCGCCAGCTTCGGCAGCGCGGCGGTGATCGGCAAATCGCTGATGGCGCGCGCGGCTTCGAGCACGATCCACGGATTCTGATCCTTGAGGAAATCCGCGACGGCCGGGCTTTCCTGCCGGCGCAGCGCAACGACCGCCGCGAGGCGCAGGCTGGAATTTTGGTCACCCGCGAATTGGGCGAGCGTCTTCGCATCGGCCAGCGCGGCGAGCGCCATCACCCCGGCGTGACGGAGGTAACGATCCTTGTCGCTGTTCACACGGAGCATTTCCACGATGGCCGGCAACGCTTCCTTACGACCAAGTTTGCTCAGCGAGATCGCCGCGAAGAAACGCGGACGCGCTTCGGCATCGGACAGCAGTTTCACCAAACCGTCGTAAGCCTTCTCGAACCGAACATCGCCAAGTGTCTTCGCGGCCTGCGAACGGACTTCTGCGTCCGCATCACCAAGCAGCGGCAGCAGCGCGTTGACTGCGATGGGCGAGGTGCGCGCAATCTGACCAAGGCCCCAGACGGCGTGGAGCCGGGCGAGTTGTTGATTGCCAGAAAGCACACCCGCAAAGGTCTTGATGCTGCCTGCACCCTTGGCGGCCAGCGAGAACTGCGCTTCCTGCCGCACGCGTTGGTCGGCGTGCGCCAGCAATTTCGCGAGTTCATCCGACGAACGCTGGTCGAAGCCTTCCGCGATCAGCTTCTTCGTTTCGAGCACGAGTGGGCTGTTGCGCGTCTCGGGATCGAACACGCGATAGATGCGGCCCTTGCCGGTCAGGTTCCAGCCATTGACCCAGTCGGTGAGATAGAAGCAGCCGTCCGGACCGAAGTCGCCGTCCGTCACCAGCACGTCCCAGATGAAGTCGCTGCGGTCGGTGACCTCGAAGCCCGCGCCCTTCGGCTTCACCGCGATGCTGTGAATGCCGCTGCCCGTGCCGCCGCGGAAATCGCAGAGGAAGAAACGATCCTTGAAACTGCCGTTCAAGCCCGTGCCAGGATAATACGTGAGACCAGAGGGGCCGTTGCCGATGTTCGCGAGCGGCGGAAGCAGGTAGGCGGCCTGGCCTTCGAAATACGGATAACACATGCGCTCCGCGAGCCACGGGCCGCGCGCGTTCGGCGAGTTGATGAATTGCCAGCCCACGCGCCAACCGCTGTCGCCGCCCTCGACGACGTAAACCCAGCGCGCCGGATCGCCGCCGTCGGAATTGTTGTCGCCGGTCCAGAGATTGCCGTATTGGTCGAACACCAGCTCCTGCGGATTGCGCAGGCCGGTCGCGAAGATTTCGAGATTCGCGCCATCGGGATCGCAGCGATACACCACGCCCGTCTCGCGGTTCTCCACGATCTTGCCCTCCTTGTTTTTGATGTAGGAACCGCGGTCGCCGATGCTGAAATACAATTTGCCATCCGGACCGAAGCGCAGTCCGTGCAAGTCGTGACCGAGAAAACCCACGCGCACGCCGTAGCCGTAGCTGAGCGACTTCTTCACGTCAGCGACGCCGTCGTTGTTTGTGTCGCGGAACGACCAGAGGTTCGGAATGTTCGCGAAGAAAACTTCGCCCTTGCGCGCCAGCACGCCGGCAGCGATGCCGTCCGCGACGCCGTTGAAGCCGTCTGCAAACACAGTGGACTTGTCCGCCTTGCCGTCGCCATCGCTGTCCCACAGGAAGCGGAGGCGGTCCGAGTGCTTCTTGTAATCCTCGATGCGCTTGCCCTCGTGCCTGGTCATGTAGGCGACACGTTCCTCGACGGTCTTCACCGCGAGCTCCTCGTCGAGCCAGTCCATGTGACCGCGGATGTCGGTGACGCCCGCGTGAAGGCGGAACGTCTCGGCGACGTAGAAGCGTCCCTGCTCGTCGATGCAGAAGGCGACCGGGTTCGCGAGATGCGGCTCGGCGGCGGCGAGTTCGACCTTGAGCCCTTTGGCCACGCGGAAGCGTTTCAGCGCGAGTTCGCCTTCATCGGAAGCGGGCTGTACCGGCGGCGGATAAGCGCCCTTGCGTTCGACCATCTCGGCGGCCGGCAACGAAGTGGCGGAGAGAATCCCACAAACAAAAACGGCCCGCAGGAGGGCCGAAACGGATGAAGTTTTCAGCATGATAGGCGTGGAGGATATGCCTCAAACGCCCGGAATCAAGGGCTGAAATCGAGGAGCGCGCCCGCCTCGGGCGCTGTGGGTCGCGCCCTCGCGACCCACTGTTGCGCATGGTATTCCCATGCCATTTGGTGTGTTTCGACGCGCTCCTGTTCGGCGCGAGGGCGCGCCGAACAGCAGCCGGGGCGGCTGCGCTCCCTAGTATATCAACTGCATCATTCCAGCTTAGCGATACGGCTGATGGAGCTCCACCTTTTGCGTCTTGCGCATCCGGATGTTGAGCATCTCCACCACCACGGAGAACGCCATCGCGAAGTAGATGTAGCCTTTCGGAATGTGCTGGCCGAAGCCCTCGGCCACGAGCATCGAGCCGATGAGAATCAGGAAGCTCAGGGCGAGCATCTTGATCGTCGGGTGCCGGTCCACGAAATCGCTGATCTGGTTCACGAAGATCAGCATGACGATCATCGCGATGATGACCGCGGCAATCATGATGCCGATTTGCTTCACCATGCCCACGGCGGTGATGACAGAATCGAGCGAGAAAACGATGTCGAGCAGCAGAATCTGGACGATCACGCCGTTGAAGGTCGGGGCCATCTTCTGGGTTTTTTCACCGTCCACGCCCTCCAGCTTCTCGTGAATCTCATAGGTGCTTTTGCCGAGCAGGAACAGGCCGCCGAGAATCAGAATCAAATCCTTGCCGGACACCGCCAGCTTGAAGGAGAAAATGGTCGGCTCCCAGAACGGCTTGTCGAGCTTCACCACCCAGGCCAGTCCGCACAGCAGGATGATGCGCGTGATCAGCGCGAGGCCGAGACCCCACTGCCGCGCCTTGCGCTGCTGGTGAACGGGCAGCTTCCCGCTGAGAATCGAGATGAAAATGATGTTGTCGATGCCGAGCACGATCTCCAGCACCGTCAGCGTGAGCAGGCTAATCCAAACTTCCGGATTCGATATCCAATCCATAGCGGCGGAATGAATGAACGACGGCAACGCTCAAGTCAACTCAGCCCTGCTTGGAAACACGAGGGAACTTTGTAGAAGCGGTTTCAAAACCCGCAACCGCCGAAGTGACAAGGCGGAGAGTTGAACCTCCCGCAGATTCAGGGAAGCCACAAAGAATGTTTTCCTCTGCGGCCTCCCTGAATCTGTGGGTATACCACGTTCAACGCAGCCGCCGAGGTAAGGAGGCGGAAGGCGGAAAGCGGATTGTTGTCATGCACACGCCCATCCATGACTTCCCGCAGATTCAGGGAAGCCACAAAGAAAGTTTTCCTCTGCGGCCTCCCTGAATCTGTGGGAATCCACCTGCGGTTCATGCTCGCGCCGTGCGTCCACCTACCGCAGAAGCAGCTCGATGAAGTGCAAGTCTGCGGGAACAGTCACCTTGGGATTGGGCTTCGCGCTCTCGATCAACCGCACTGGCTGGCCGATCAACTCGCACGCCGCCGTGTCATCCGTCACCAGCAAACCCTTCTCCCGCACCGCACCCAACGCCTTGCGAATCACCTCCACGCGAAACGTCTGCGGCGTCTGCACCGCCCAGAGGCGCGACCGGTCGAGGTGACGCGCGATGGTCTGGCCGTCGTCCGATTGCTTGATGGTATCCGTGACGCGCTGCGCCGCGACCGCCGCGCCTGTCTGCCGGGCGGCGTCCACGGTCGCTTCGATCAATTCCGCGCTCGTGCAAGGCCGCGCCGCGTCTTGAATGGCGACCATCTCCGTGGCCGCCGACAGTGCTTGCAGGCCGTTCCAGACGGAGTCCTGGCGCTCCTTGCCGCCCGCCGCAAAGCGAAACGGTTTCTCCAGCTCCAGCGATTCGGCAAGCTCCTGAAACGCCGGTTGAAGGCCGTCGCGAACGACCAGCACAATTTCATCGATGCACTCCGCTTCATCGAAGCGTTCCCAGGTGTGCGCGACGACGGGCCCGCCGCACACTTCAAGGAACAGCTTGTCGATGTTCGGCCCCATGCGAGTGCCGCGGCCGGCGGCGACGATGATCGCAGATGTCATGCGGGAGCTATAGGCGGGCGTTGGCGAAGTGCAAAGGCGAAAGTCGTGATGCGTGAAACGTAATGCGTAGTGCGTAGTGCGTAATGCGTAATGCGTAATGCGTGATGAAGCAGACGATCTCGCTCCATCTTCACGCACTACGCACTACGCACTACGCATCACGCCCCACGCCAGTCCAGCACCTTGAGCTGAACGGTCGTCGAGCCATTGAATTCGTTCACCTGCGGCACGAAGGCGACGTCGAACCGGCCGACTGGCAGTGCGCCGTCACCGACGTTCCACAGCACCGCCTCCACGGTCCGACGGCCGTCGGTCAGCCAGAGTTTCGCGTGTTTCTTTTCGGCGCCCATGCGCAGGAGCGGTTTCGCGTGGGAGACGCCGCGCATGACGAGCCGCACGGCGGGATTCCCGATGCCCGTCTGCTCCAACCGCTGCAGCTCGCGCAGCCGTTCCAAGGTCAGGTCCGCGGACGTCACCTCGGCATCGAGTCGCAACGATGGCTGAAACTGATCGGGCTTTAAGGTGCGGCGGGCGAGGTCGTTCAATCGCGCGCGGAGCGGATCAATCTGATCGGGCCGAATCGTCACGCCCGCCGCCATCGCATGACCGCCGTGGCGCACCAGCAGTTCATCACACTCGCGCAAGGCCGCCGCGAGATCGAAGCCCTCGATGCTGCGACCGGAGCCGCGCCATTCGTCGCCTTCCCCTCCGATGATCAGCGTCGGACGATAGAACTCCTGCATCACCCGCGAGGCGACAATGCCGACCACGCCGATGTGCCACATCAACTGGCCCTCGACGATGACGTGGT
>JBDHQG010000729.1:0-2532 GCA_039806925.1 Limisphaerales bacterium | reverse complement strand
TGGGGTGGATCGCAACTGAAGGAGCCGCAAATGCCGTATGTCGATGGTTTCGTACTCGCTGTGCCGAAGCAGAATCTGGATGCTTACAAGGACATGGCGCGGAAGGCGGGGCAGGTGTGGAAGGAACATGGCGCTGACGATTATGTCGAATGCGTCGGCGACGACGTGCCCCAAGGCGAGGTGACCTCGTTTCCGCGAGCGGTGCAGGCCAAGGACGACGAGGTCGTGATCTTCTCCTGGGTGACCTACAAGGACCGCGAAACTCGCGATGCGGTGATGAAGAAGGTCATGGATGACACGCGCATGAAGGGTGATGAATACAAGACCGTATTCGACGGCAAGCGCATGATTTTCGGCGGGTTCAAGAGCTTTCTTGAGCTGCATTGAAGGCCGGTGACGTCGCCCTTCGACGGACTCAGAGCGACGCCACTTTTCGCGTGCGCGGGCCTTCCCACACAAGCGTCAGCGTGAGCTTGTCGAAGGCGGAACTACGCAATCAAAAAGGGCGCGGACATTTCTGTCCGCGCCCTTCGTATGTTTAGCGGCCGGAGTTACTGGCCGTTGCTGCCGGTCGTGGCCGGCGTATCCGTTGGGAAGCCGCGCGTGCGCAGCAGCGCATTGACGTCCGGATCGCGGCCGCGGAATTGGCGGTAGGCTTCGGCGCGATCGGTCATGTTGCCGGGCGCAAGGATGATGTTGCGCATGTCGGCCGCGACCGTCGGATCGAAGACGTTGCCGGTTTCCTCGAAGCGTTCCCAGGTGTCGGCGTCCATCGTCTCGGACCAGAGGTACGAGTAATAGCCGGCCGAGTAGGCGTCGCTTGAGAAGAGGTGGCCGAACTGCGGCAGGCGGTGACGCATCGAGATTTCGTGCGGCATGCCGAGCGAGGCCAGCGTCTCGCGTTCGAACGCATCGACGTCCGTCACCGGCTCTGCGCGGTTGTGCAGCGCCATGTCGACGAGGGCGGAGGAGAGATATTCAACCGTGGCGTAGCCTTGGTTGAAGGTCGAGGCGTTGTGAACGCGGTCGACCAAAGCTTGCGGCATCGGCTGGTTGGTTTGGTAGTGCCGCGCGAACTGATCGAGGATCGGACGCGACAGCACCCAGTGCTCGTGCACCTGGCTGGGATATTCGACGTAGTCGCGGGGCACGTTGCCGAGACCCGGATAGTCGACTTCTGAGACGAGATAGTGAATGGCGTGACCGAATTCGTGGAAGAGCGTTTCGGCGTCATCCAGCGAGATCAGCACCGGCTGACCCGCCGCGCCGCGCACGAAATTGTTGTTGTTCGAGGCAAGCGTCGTGATTGTCGTGCCGGTGAATGTCTCGTGCGAACGATAGGTGTTCATCCAGGCGCCTGAGCGCTTGCCGGCGCGGGCGAAGTAATCACCGTAGAAGAGGCCGCGGAAGGAGCCGTCGCGATCGGTGACCTCCCAGACGCGCACGCTTGGCTCGAACACCGGCACCGTGCCGGTGATTTCGCGGAAGTGCAGGCCATAGAGTTGCTCGGCCATATATTGCGAAGCCGCGATCATGTGATCGAGTTCGAAGTACGGGCGCAGTTCGTTCTGATCGAGATTGTAGCGATCGCGGCGGACTTGCTCGGCGTAGTAATTGTAGTCCCACGGCTCGATGGTGATGTTGGCGTGCTGACGATCAGCGATCGCTTGCATGTCGCGCACTTCTTCGTGGACGCGCGCAACGGCGGCCGGCCACACGCGCATCATCAGGTCCTGCGCGCGCTCCGGCGTGCCCGCCATCGTATCGGCCATGCGCAGATAGGCGTGGTTCTGGAAGCCCAGAATCTGCGCGCGTTCGGCGCGGAGGCGCAGGATGTCGGCGATTGCGGCGTTGGTGTCGTTCGCGTCGCCGTTGTCGCCGCGGTTCTTGAAGGCCGTATAGACGCGCTCGCGCAGCGCCCGGTTTGAGGCGAAGGTCAGGAACGGATCGACGCTGGAGCGCGTATTGACGACAGCCCATTGGCCGGCGTGGCCACGCTCAGTGGCGGCGGCGGCGAGCTGCTCGACAATGTTCGGTGGCAAGCCGGCAAGATCGCGGCGGTTCGTGATGAAAATCGCGGTGTTTTCATCGGCCAACAGGCGGCGGCCGAAGTCGGCGAACTTCGACGAAAGTTCCTCGTTGATGGCGCCGAGGCGGGCTTGTTGCTCCGGCGTGGCGGCGGCGCCCGCGCGCACGAACTGATCGTGCGTGCGTTCAAGCAGTCGCATTTGGTGCGCGTTGAGGCCGAGCGTGGCGCGGCGTTCGTAGAGATCGTGGATGCGGTTGAAGAGATTGCGGTTGAAGGTGATGGCGTTGTAAGCCGCGGTCAGGCGCGGCGACCATTCGGCTTCGACGGCCTGGACGGCCTCGTTGCTCATGTTGTCGGTCATCACGCCGAAGATGGTGGTGGCGCGGTCCAGGTGACGACCGGTGTTCTGCATCGCGGCGATCGTATTCTCGAACGTCGGACGCTCCGGATTGTTGGCGATGACTTGGGTTTCGGCCTCTTGCAGCTCGATGCCCAGGCCGAGT
>JBDHQG010000069.1:0-11309 GCA_039806925.1 Limisphaerales bacterium | reverse complement strand
AGAGTGATCCCCGCAAGCAGCGTGACTGCGCGCCCGGTATCAAGCCATCGAACTTCAATTTTCATGTTCACTTCAGGTTCTGCAATTGCCGGCCCCAACGAGCAAACCGCCGGCCAACCAGCTGTTCTCCTTGGGAATCGCCCGATGCCGCAGGATTCCACTTCAATCACATTTCGGGCTCGCAGCCAACTTAGCCAGCCCGCAATACGATGTCAGGCAAATAAATCGGAGCCCTGGCCGGGCGGCCTCGGTGGAAAAACCACGCGGGTTCACCAGCGGAATCAACATTACTCGCCGCCAGTCACATGCCTCAGCGCCTCCGCCATCGGAAGGACCACAGCGCCCGCCTTGGAAACTTCGCGAACAACCGCCTCGAAATACGCCGGGGTGCAACCGTACGGCGTGTGGTCGTCAGCAATGTCATGGGTCGCAAGCACCAGCCAGCCGCCAGCCCGCATCAAATCCTCGATGCTTGCCGCCACCACCGCGACGGCGCCCCGATCTTTTTCAAGGAAGTGCGCGGAGACCAGATTCAAATCCAGCTCGCCACGGTTGATTGTCTGCCCGCCGAACCGGCAGCACTCGAAACGACGGCCCACCCGCCGCTTGGTGTGCGGACGCGGACAGGTGATCGGATACGAGAGTGTCGGAAAGGCCGCGCCCGGACGAAGCCGTTCCAGCGCCACCCGGTTTTCCTCCACGGACCGCGCAAAATCCCGCGGAGCGGTCTCCCAGGAATCGCAATGGGCGAACGTGTGGCAGCCCAGTTCATGCCCGCGCTCCAGCAACACCGGCAGATCCTCCGGCGAGAAGATCAAGCCCGTCGGCGTCACCTGGTTCATCAGGCCCAACGCCGCGTAATACGTCCCGCGCATGTCATGTGCGCGGAGGATTTCGCCGCCGACGTGCAGCGCGGATTTCGGAAAGTCATCGAACGTGAAGGAGACAATCGGCCGCCGGTTCCGCAACCGCACCATGCGCCGGAACATCAGCCGCGAAGCCGTGCGCCGGTATTTGCCCGCCACCCTGGCCAGAAGCACGCTCATATGGGTGAAGTTTCCCCCGGCGCGGGCAGCGCCCCGCGGGCCGCCAGCGGCCGGGGTGAAACTGCCGCGGCTGTCTTGCGTTTTCCGGCCGGGTACCTGACCGCCGCCAGCAGCAGCACAATCCAGATCAGGCTCATGCGATTGAACATCGCTTCGGTCCAGTTGTAGAAGATGGCCACCACCAGCGCGGCAAAACGAATGCGCGCGAAATCCACGCGGCGGATCAGCTCGCGCTTCAGCGTGGCGCCGCAGGAGATCAACAATCCCGCCAGCGCCGCCACGCCGAGAAAACCGCCGTTGAGATACGTCTCGATATAGCCGTTGTGCGCCTGGTTCGGATGGAAGTAATACTTTTCCCACATCACTTCCGCGCGCTCGCCCAGCCAGAAACTCTGGTAACCGGTTCCCATGAGCGGATTGATCGACTGGCCCAGCAAATCCTTCCACAGATCCGTCCGCCCGGTGAAGGTCATGTCCTCGCCGAGCATGCCGACCATCATCTCGAGCACCCCCGGCACTGCGTAGAGCAGGAACAATCCGCTCGCCACCGCCATCGCGTAAGTGCCGAGATGCCGCACCTGTCGCAGCGCGAAGGGAAAGCGCAGGATCCAGATCAACCCCACGCCCATCGCCCAGCAAACCAGCGCCGTGGAGCTGTTCGCCTTGCTCATCAGCCACAGGCTCATCAACAGGAGAACACCCCTGCCAAGGAGATCAAAACGCTCCGCCGGCTTCGCCCCCCGGATGCGCGAGTTGAACAACTCCCATGCCTGAAACATGCCGCACACCAGCACCAGGCACCCCAGCGCGTTCTTCTCCGTGGTCACGCCGCAATAAATGGGCTCCCACGTCCACTTGCTGTAGTAGCGTCCGAAATCAGGATAATACTTGATGAACAGCACCGAGAGCGGGATCAACACGTAGGCGCAACGGGCAAAAACAACCTGCGCCGCGCGCGCCGGATCGGACTCCGTGAGGATCACCAGGACCATCACGAGATTTCCAAGATCCTTGATCCAACGCTTCAAACCCACGAACGGATAATCCGACCACGCAAGGCTCAACATCCCGTAGAGCAGGAAAATCGCGAGGGCGCCGTTGGCCGCGACCAGCCGGCTCCAGTTGATCTTCCGCGTCGAGAGCACCCATCCGCCGGCCACGATCTGCGCCAGGAAGATCGCCATGTCAACCGGGCTTCCCTTCAGATATTCATCCGGCGATTCCATCGAGAGCGATCCGCCGAACCACTGCGACACCGGCCGCGACCCCACAATCATCACCCAGAGCGACGGCAGCCAGAGCGCCGGCGACACGGGGCCGCGACGCTTCGCATCCCGGGCCAGCAACCACAGGATGAAAGCCACAAACAACAGCGCTGCGACTTGCGGAGGCATCAATTCAATTTCGTGGCGCAAGGCGGCCCGCCTCGCGCCCATCACCGCTACATGTCCCGGTCCTTCACCGGATTCAGGCCAAACATCGTCAGGAACCGCGCGACGTGATCATACAGCTTGATCTGGTAGCGCAGGAACACATGCTGCCCGCCCAGCAGGCAAAACGGAAGCATCACGGCATACAGCGGCGCGGCCACCGTCGAGATCAGCATCTTTTGCACGCGCCCTTTCGGGTTGTTGAAATTGTTCCGGCCGCGGAGCAAGCCCCGGCGCAGGAGATAACGCTTGCTGCAGCGGGACGGCGGCACGGATTCAAAAACCGGCGCTTCATCGCACCAGATGAACGCCCTGCCCTGCTCCATCATGCGCCGGAAGAAATCCACGTCCTCGCCCCCCGTTCCGAACTGTTCGCGAAAGACGGGCGACACGCCATCAAGGATGCGGCGCGCGAACAGCAAGTTTCCCGTGCGCGCCTCCTTCAAATCAATCTGGTAACCCGTCGCGTGACGCGGCCGCTCAAAGAACCCACCGCGCACCGCCCAGTCCGGCGGCGGCTCCTCAAAATGCGGCCGCACCGGGCCAAGCACGCCATCTGCGCCGCGGCTCCGCAGCGCGTCCAACAAGCGCAGGAGCCATTCCGGACACGGATATTCGTCGTCGTCGATAAAGGCGATGTAGTCGCCTTCCACGTGTTCCAGGGTCTTGTTTCGCGCCAGCGCGATGTTCTGGCGCGGCTCCACGCAATACGTCACCCGAAAGGGCGCGGAAGCCGCGAACTCCTTCACGACCGGCTCCGCGCTACGTTCGCGGTCGTTGTCCGCGATCACCACCGAATAACTGAACCCATCGCCGGTCTTGAGCCGGCCGACGGCCTCAAGCAGACGCTTCAGCAACGCGGGCCGCTTGAACGTGCAGACGCACACCGTGATGTGAGGCGGCGCGGCGTTCATGCGTTCCGCTCCAGCAGTTCCCGCTGCATCAATTCCACCGAAAGCCATTTGTGCAGGTCCAGGGTGTGGTTGCGCCGGGCCGTGGTGTGATCCCGCACCGCGCGCTCCAGCTGCCGGCGGTTCACGTAAGGCCGCGACAGCGTGCGCGGATCGAGCAGCACCTCCTTGAGGAACGGCGCGAGCGCGTCGCGATACCAGAGGCGGAAGTGATAGAACTTGTGCCGCCCGAGGAACAGCCGTTCGAGATGCAGAAACTTCATACCGCCATCGACCCGCGTCAGCCAGTCCGGCATGCCGTAATCGTAGGCGTATTCCGCGCGGAAGAGAAATTCCTGCGCGAGATTGCGCGCCTGCGACAGCACGGGCGTCGACCTCAGCACCAGCCCGCGATCCGTGCCGATCTCCGCCAGCGCGGCGTTGCCATCAGCGATCAGCCGCAGCGAGAGATCGTTCTTGAAGGCGTGTTCCGGCGGCACGCGAAAGGCGAGCGAAACGAGATCGTTGTCCAGGTAGGGCGAGCGCAACGTCAGCTGCGACATCTCCACCGACAGCCGGGAATGGTGATGCCACGGCACCTGCTTGCGCACGATGAACGACAGCTTCCGCGGATCCAATTCCTGCGCGTAAGTCCGCGCCGCCTGGAGCAGGTGCGGACGGAATTCGGGCGACGCGAGCGCTTCGTCCACCGGCATCGGTTTGAAGGCCACGATGCCGCGGAGAATCTCACCGCCGTAGTTGCCGGTCATTCGCACCGGAGCGATGTCGCGCGCGCGACGATTGACGAACAAATCGGGCGACCCGCTGACATCCATCGCGCCGTCGCTGAAGTAAACCGTCTGCGCCGCCAGCTTCGGGAACTCGCGCAAAAACTCGCGGCCAACCTCGATGACCTGATGGGCCTGGCCGCAGATCTTTGCCACCTCGCGCGCGAGCTTCACATCGCCGCAGTCGCGATACATGCCGCCGAACGTATACGTCGGGAACCGGCGCGCTTCGCATTGGGACCACGCCATGACCATGCGGCTGTCGACTCCGCCGGTGAGCGACACGCCAACCCTGGATTCGCCGGCATAGTAGCGCGGCACGATACGGGCAAACGTCTCCTTCAGTCGCGCGTAATACTCCTCCACGCCAAGGGGGCTCTGCCGCTCCCATTCCTCCGGTTGAAAGTATGACGCGCGCTCCGGGGTTCCGCCGTTGCGAAACGTCCACATCGAGCCCGCCGGCAGCTGGCGCACGCCTTGAAACAGGGTCCGCTGCTGCAGCGCGCAGCCGCAGGAAAAATATTCGCCAAGGCCCGCCGGATCGAACCGCCGCAACTCCGGCAGGACGGCCAGCAGCGCCTTCGCCTCGGATGCGAACCAGAAGGCCCCGGCCGATTCATGCCAGTAAACGCGCTTCAGGCCGTAGCGATCATTGAAAAGAATCACGGTGCCCTCGCGCCGGTCGACGAGCACGCCGCTGAACCAGCCGTTGAGATGCCGGAGAAAGGATTCGGCGCCCCGTTCCTCGTAGAGATGAACCAGGTGGCGGGCGTCCGTGGCTTCGACCGCGTGCCCCTTTCCACGCAGCTCGCGAACATCGGATTCAATCTCGCCAAAGTGTTCGCCTGTGAACGCGAGCATGACGTTTCGCGACTCGTTCCAAACCGGGAGGCAGTCGGAAAATGTTCCCTTTTCGGATACCCAGCCGAGCGCGACGCCCGGTTCCGGGCAGTCCCACGAGCCGGCGCGATGGAACGGTTCATGTCGCATCCGGTCCGCCATCGTCGCGGCGAGCGGCGCCGGATCACGACCGGGAAGCTTCCCGATGATTCCCGCTAGGCCGGGCATACGCCTCCCTCCCGCCGGCGCGCGGGCGTGTACAACAGGAAGACTGCCGCCATCGCGGGTGTCGTCGTGGATTGAAACGGTGTTTTCACGGAGTAATGGAGCAGGGTAAGGTTTGAACTTCCACCTTCGCGGCTTGCGCCGCGACGCTCTGCCAATTGAGCTACTGCCCCGTCACCGGCTGCGGAGTGAGTCGTTTGCGCGCATTCCATTTGCCGCGCAGTTCCGCCAGCACATCGACCACCTTCTCGGGAAGAATGTCGGCGGCTTTGCGATGCAGCTTGAGGCTCAAGGCGAGCTGCCCCCGAACATTCAGCGGCACGAAATAGCGGACGACATCCAGCCGCCCGAAGGCGTGGTGCTTCTTGAAATCGCCGAGCCCGCGCTTGCTCCACAGGCCGTAGTGCAGGCACGACACGCCGCGTTGCGCGCAGATTTCAACCGCGCGGGCGATGAGCGCGTTGGTGGGGGCCTTGTCGCGGTGCGAAATCATCGCGATGATGTTCATCAGGTTCGACACGCCGCGTCCATGGACCAGCTTCACGAACCCGATCAGCTCGTCCTTGAAATACGCCCCGATCAATTCACTGCGATCCAGGTAGCTGCCGTGCTCGGCCTTGATGGTGGCAAAGTCCTTTCCATAGTGCGCGAAGGGCTTGCCCTGACGCACCGGCGATTCGTTGTAAATCGTGACGATGCCCCGCACGAACTCGTCGTTGTATTCCACCGGACGCAGCTCGACCCCCGCCTTTTGCGCCTTGCGGACCATGTTGCGCGTCTTGTCGTTGATCTGCTTTTTCCACCAGTTGTCGAACGTCGTGATCGGAACCACCGAGATGCTCTCGAACTCGTGGTGGAAACCCGGCCGCGGCGCGCGATCATTGGTTTCCTGCAGGAAGCTGAACACATCGGCCGGCGGCCCGGCGCTTTTCAGCTCCGCCACCGCCACGTTCGGATCCTTCACATACTCGTAGTACTCGGCCCGCACCCGCGCCACGCGCGGGAACTTTCCCCGGACCACAATCTCTTTTCCTTCGATCAACATGATTCCCTTCTCTCAAGTCCTGCCGCCGTGCCGGGCCGGCTCCATCTACGCATCGGCCATTGAACGGCCCGAAAACGGCTTGAACAACCTGGCTTTCAGCCGCCGCATCTGGTCCGCGCGCCGATACCGGACCAGTTCCGGAGCCATCGGCCGTTCCACCCGGCGAAGGGCGGAAAGCAGATAGCCAAGCCCCAGCGCACAGCCACCCACGATCAACGGCTTTTTTGTCATCTGGTAAACCACGCGAAACACTTCCCACAACGGATGGCCGCCCAGCGCGTAATCCTTCTGGCCGTCCTTGAACTTCACCTTCACCATTCCGTCCTTCGCGGTGCCCATTTTGCGATGATGCCGGTAGAACCTCCCGGTGAAGGTCCGCGTCTTCCATCCGCGTGCCCGCGCGCTCCAGACGGCGATGACATCGATGCCGCCGCCCTTCACCGGCACGTAGCCACCAATTTCCTCGAAACATTTCCGGCGAAACAACTGGAGCGCGCCGGACACATGCTCAACGCTCGAAAATCGGAAGTCGTACTCCATCCCCTCCTCCTTGAAGGGGGTGCCGGCCAGCCCAAGCTTCGCATCCGCCGCGAACTGATTCACCAAAAACTCGAAATGATCCGGCTCGAATGAGATATCGGCGTCCATGCTGCCGACAAGATCGTAATCGACTTCCTTCAACCGCGCGTAGCCCGTGTTGAAGGCGTTGACCTTGGCCGCGAAATGCCGCCCGGCGCGCTCCGGGCAGCGTGCCAGCTCGATCCAGGAATGCTCCGCCGCGTGGCGCCGCACGACATCGTCCGTTCCATCGGTCGAACCGTCGCTCACCACAATCCACTTCGCCGGATGGAGCGTCTGCGCGACCATCGATTGAATCAGCCGCTCGATGTTCGAAGCCTCGTTCCGCGCCGGCGTCACGAGGACGTAGCTCAACGCGCGCGGCGCCTTGTCGTGCGAGCTCATCGCGCGCCTCCCGGAGAACTCGTGCGCGGAACCGGCAGGGCGGAGTTCGCGCCATCAAAGAGCGTGGCAAACGCCATCAGCATCCACGCCTGCGCCCAGCGCATGTATGGAATCTTCACCGTGTAGGACGGGTGCTTCAGACAGTAGAAATGGCCGGCGCGATCATTCCACAAGTTGGCCATGGTCCAGCGCATCACGGACCCGGCAAGCTGCAGATTCCGCGCGTCCAGATCCTGCAATCCGTACAATGTAATGACGCTCTGCGCCACCGAGTGAACATCAATCGGATATGTCTCGTTGTGGAAATACCGGGGCGCGCCATCCTCGCAAAAGAAGTGATCGCGGTAAAAACGGAACCCGAGCCGGACGTTCGGTTCAAACTCAGCCGTTCCGACATCAGCCCCGATGCGGCGAAAGGCACACAGGTTGTAGCCGGTGTGAAAATTGTCCTTCCACCGCTGGGAGGGATTGTCGCTCTCGCCGTAGTCCCATGCACCATCCGGATGCTGGCGGCGGGCGGAATAGTTCGCCGCCTCCAGCGAAGGCCCGATGAACCGCGTCTCGCCGGACATCCGCGCCACGCGACACAACAAGGCCGCACCGAGCAGGCTGGCGTTGTGAACCTCCGCCTTCCACAACGGAGTGTAGCTGAAACAGCCCTCGTTTGGATTCGGCTTCCAATACAGCACGTCGAGGATGAACCGGCTCGCGCTGACAGCGGCTTCAAGGAAGCGTGGTTCAGGATGCCGCTCATAGACGTCGAGCAGCGCATTTGCGGCGAAGGTCGAGCAGATGATGTTGGGCGAACCACGCGGCACCAGTTCGAAGCGCGTCTGCCATGAAAAGTTGTAGCCCCAGCAAACGTAGGGCGAGCCCTGCGAACGCAACGCGAGCAGGCGGTCCGCCATGGCCACAAAATCCACCGGTTGATCCAGCTGCCCGGCGCGCTCCAGCTTGAGCAACGCCGATATGAACAACGCGAGCCCTTTCGGATTGTGCGATTTGGGGATCAGCAACAGCGGGCGGAAATTAATCGGGCTGCGCTTGTTCAGCTGCGTGAGGACAAGACGGAACAGGCGAAAATTCAGGAACGGAAGCGCCTCGAAAACCCGGCTGTTGAGCGCGTCGTAGGGATCGTAGCCAGCCCAATCGTTCGCGCGGCAAAAGGCAAGCAGCCGGCGCATCGGCTTCCGCCAGCCGGTCACCTGGTCGGGGAGTGAAGCGGACTCGGCCTGGTCACATGATTCCAATATGCTTTGAGTCGGGATCATCGCCGCGTTGCAGCCCGAATCCCGTCGATCGTTCGCTGCGCCGTATGGTCATCCCACAAGGGCGACGCCACTTTCATAAAGTTCGGTCGCGCTCCGGCGACAATGATGGTCTTGATTTCCGCCGTCATGGTGGAAGTGCGCGTGAGGTCAGTACTTTGGCTGGGGACATTCCCGGCGGACGATGTCTTCGATGTGCTGAACGATGTCCAGCAGCGCCGCCCGCGGGTGGTTATCCGGCGGCATCGTTTTATCGCGCCGGACAAATGTGATTTTGTCGTTCACTTCGTCGGCGGTTCGTACGATGGCCAGCCGCCCTTCCTTCTCCAGCTTGGCATCCACGGCGCCTAGCTTGCCGCGAAAGATGCTGTAGACCGGAACTCCGAGCGCGGCCGCCTCGCGATTCATCGTGCCGCCGCCGCTCACCACCAAATCCGAGAACCAGAGCAGGCTCATGCCGTCCACCGCGCGCTGGGGAACGATCGTCTTCCCGTGCGTGAACCACTGGGGATTGCTGTCCCGGAGGAACTGCTCCTGATTTTTGTTCCGGGGCAGCAAAACCGCGCGCACGCCCGGAGTTTTACAGATTCGTTCCATCAGGCAGTTCAACAGCATCTCTCCTTCTGGATTGTGATAGTGCGCCTCCGTCGCCGGCGGGCGGACCGTAATCACGATGTCGTCCCGATTCAGGCCCAGGATGTCCAGCACCGTTGGGTCCGGTTTGAAATCCGGCACATAGACGTCTTCCTTGATGCCACGAAACTTCCTGAGACGGGATGCGCAGGAATGCAATCCGTAGTCCGGGAGACATTCAGGGACGATTTCCCATTTCGGGCGCATCAACAGCGGCGTCTCCGAAAACTCGTAGTCCACGATGAGAATCGTCGGAATGCGAAGCAGATTGCAGAGCATGATCTGCGAACGGGAGCAGTGAGAAACAGCGATTCGGGGGCGATTCAGAAAGTAGAAGGAGGCCAGCTGCACCGAGCGGCCGAACAGCCCGAGAATTTTCATCACCCGGTTCCTGCCGTGGTGACGCCCGATCTTCTCGTACTTCAGCCCCTTGAGATCCGCGAGCTCACAAACCTGGAACGCATCGCGCGCCGTCAAGACAACTCGATAACCACGGCGCTCCAATTCGCGAAGAACGGGGATGAAGAACGGAACGTGCGGCGTGTTATCGAGATCGATCCACACCTTCACATCCATGGCCGCGGCGGCGGCGGAACCGTTTAAGTGCATATGTCGGACAGTTGGCTTGCCGAGATTCGAGCAAACGCGAACGCGGGAATTTTCCGGGGATCAAAACCCACCAGCGGCGGCCTGACAAAAAGTTTTGCGATGCATGATATTACTAACTTCGGAGCCTCGAAAAAAAACTGAACCTCCCGACGACAAACTGCCGGCCATGGCGATAGGAGAGGGCCGGGCAGTAATGTCAACTTCTGAGCACAGGATGACACGGTTGAGTGAACGAGGAAGGGGTAACACTCCGGAACGCGTAATTCAATGAAACTCCTGTTGAAGCCATTGCGGCACATAAGAATGGTGTTTGTTTAATACTGTCGCCACTGTCGCATTCGATTCCGCCAGCAGCTGACCTGCACGTCTGGCAACATCGCGATCCGTTTTTTCGGACTCCAACACCATTAACACCATGTCCATGTATCTCGCAACTTTTGCCGTGACACTGGTCTGCGCCACCGGCGGCATGTCGAAGATGATGTAGTCGTAGTCGCTCGCCTTCAGCTTGGGCACAAAACTACTAAACTGCTTCGGCAGAATATGTTGCAGCTTCTGATCCATCGTTCCAGCCGACACGACATAGAGATTTTCCTGGACCTGCGCATTGTTGCGCGTGTCGTTCTCCAGCGCCTCCGCGAGGCCAATTGCCGGTTTGCCATGATAAAACGCGTGCGCGGCACCCTTCTTCCCCCGCATGTCCACCACGAGCACATTTCCGTCGCCCGTTTCTGAAAGCGACGCCGCCAGGCCCGTCGCCGTGGAACTCACCCCGGCCCCTTCACCACAACTCGTCACCGCGATCAGCTTGGGCTTGTGCGTCATGTCGCGCATGTCGAAATAGTTCACCAACCGGTCGCGCAACGCGTCATGGTAAGGCTTGAGCTCCTCAATCCCATCCGCGGAAATTTCCATGACGTCGATTGCCGAACCAGAGCCCGGCTTGCGCCTGGCCACGGCGAGATCATCAGCTTTCTCAGGCTTTGCAGCCTTCAGGCGGCGGCGAATTTTCATCGACGGAATCGTCAGGAACAATGGGACCGGCAGCGTGGCCTCAACCTCCTTGATTCGCTTCAACGTCCGGTCCAGCAGCTTCTCCGAAACCACCGCGAGAATGATCCCGAGGAACAGCCCCCCCGCCAAAGCCATCCCCATCTTCTTGTAGAGCTGCGCGAAATCGCGGCTCGGCGGAGACGGTGATTGCACCTTGCTGATGCTGGTGTTCTGGCGGTCGCCGAGGCCCGCGTTGAACTTCGCCTGCATCAAGCTCTGCTCGACGAAGGCCAGCTGCTTTTGCGTGTTGGCGATCCTGCGTTGCAATTCCGTCATCTCCGCCTCTGAGCCCACGATGCGCTTGAGCTCGGCGCGGACGGTTTCAAGCTGATTGCTCAAGGCGACCATCTTCGATTCGACCGCCGTCACCTGCGTGGTCAGGCTGGCGACATCCAACCCAGGCGCAGCTCCCGGCACCGGAGCAAAGGCGATCGCCGGCAGGGTGGAGGTGAATCGCTGCAAGGTCGGGTAATTGGATTCCAGCAAACTTTTGCGCGTGCGCGCCTGCTGGAGCTTGAA
>JBDHQG010000728.1:0-2555 GCA_039806925.1 Limisphaerales bacterium | reverse complement strand
GGCTCGCTGAGTCAAACCGTTTGGTGTTCGCGTTGGAGAACTTCAGGACAGGCTGGAAGCGCTGTCCTACCGGGCCGATCCGTCACTGGATCGAAAATCCAACGGCATCGTTCCGGCTCAGAGGCGTTTCAAACGCGGACCTTTCGGCGTGTCTTCGATCAACCAGCCCTTCGCCTTCAGCTCATCGCGCACGGCGTCCGAGCGCCTGAAGTCCTTCGTCTTTCGCGCGGCCTGACGTTCCTCCAGCAGCGCCTGAATTTCCGGCGGCGCCTCCACCTCGCCTTTGCGACCGAGGCCGAGCACGGAATCCAGCTTCTCCCACGCCGCCAGCGCGGACGCCGCCTGCGTCGCGGAGATTTGCTTCGACGCGATGAGGCGATTCATCTCACGCACCCACTCGAAAACCGTACCCCACGCGGAAGCAACGTTCAAATCCTCGTCGAGCGCCGCGGTGAAATCGTTGATGAGTTTCTCGTCAGCTGGTGCTTTTGTCGTGCCAGCGATTTCCTGAAGTTTCGCGAGGCATTCATCGAGGCGACCAATCGCCGAGCGCGCGCCTTCCAATCCTTCGAGCGTGAAGTTGAACGTCTCGCGATAGTGAGCGGAGATGAGCAGATAGCGAATCTCGCGTCCGCCGAAACCTTTCCCGAGCAGGTCGCGCAGCGTGAAGAAATTTCCGAGCGACTTGCTCATCTTCTTTCCTTCCACGAGCAGATGCGCGCCGTGCAGCCAGTATTTCACGAAGGGCTTTCCCGTCGCGCCTTCGCTCTGCGCGATTTCATCCTCGTGATGCGGAAAGGCGAGATCCTCGCCGCCGAGATGCAGGTCGAAGCTCGCGCCGAGCAGCTTCATGCTCATCGCGGAACATTCGATGTGCCAGCCGGGCCGGCCTTCGCCCCACGGGCTCGGCCAGAAGACGGCGCCGTCCTCGGGCACGCGCGCCTTCCAGAGCGCGAAGTCCGCCACCGAATCCTTCGTATACTCGTCGCTCGCGACGCGGTCGCCGACGCGCATCTGGTCGAAGTTCAGGTTCACGAGCTGGCCGTAGCGGCAGCCGCAGCCCTGATATTTCTCGATGCTGAAATAAACCGAGCCGTCCGCCGCCTTGTAGGCGATGCCGCGTTTCATCAACGCGTCAATGAGCTCAATCATCTCGGCGATGTAGCCGGTCGCGCGCGGCAGCTGGTGCGGCAGCACGCAGCCGAGCGTCTTCAAATCATCCAGGAAGGCGTTCTCGAACTTGGAAACGTATTCGCGCAGGCCGAGCCCCGTCTCGCGCACGCGGCGGATGATCTTGTCCTCCACGTCCGTGATGTTCATCACATGCGTGACCGCGTAGCCGCGAAATTCGAGGTAACGCCGGACGAGATCCGCGAACACGAAGGTGCGAAAATTCCCGATGTGCCCGAAGTCGTAAACCGTCGGCCCGCAGCAATACATCTTCACGATCGTGCGGTTCGGATCGAGCGGCACGAACTCCTCAACGGAGCGCGACAGGGTGTTCAAGAATTTCAGCGCCATAGGTCAGGCCAAAGCGTGCGCCAGCGTAATGACCGACCGCCGAAAGAAAAGTGGAAACTACCCTTGGATCGGACGCCGGGGCGCAGAACGCCGGTTACATCGACATGCCGTCGATGAACGTTGCCTTGTCGATCCGCTCGGACGCGTCGCGATGCGCCGCCGTGGCGGGATCCTCCAGCCTCGCATCGACGGGCAACGTTTCAGCGGGCGGTGAACCCGGGAACGCATTGCGGAAGGGATTCGTGGGCGACCAGGCTTCAACCACCTTCCGCCGCGCGAACGCCAGGGCCTTCTCGACTGTCTCCTGAATGGCCTCGCGGTTCAGCCGGCGAAACCTGCGGATGTCCTCCGGTCGCGGCAAATCTCCCTGCGCGACTTGCTGGACCAGCGGTTCCCTGCCCAGTTCGCGCCCGATGTCCTCCGAAGCATAGACGCCCTTCGTGTAGCAGTAGCTGACCACGCCGAGCATCGTCTCCGCCGGGATGGAGCCGCCGTCCTTGGGAACCACCACGGGCTTGGGGCTGTGCCCGGCAATTTCATGCGCCGCCCGGGCGATGAAACCGGTCAATGTCTCCTCCTCCGTCGAAGGCGCACTGGCAGCCGGGGCGATTAGCGGCCCCAGATGCAAGGCCGGCTCTCGCTGTCCCTGTCCATCTGGCGGGGCGTTCTCGCGCGGCGCGGGGCTGGATGCGTCATCTGACATCAATTACCTACACCTTCGGCAGGTCCGGGCTGGTGCTCAATCGCAGCAAGCGGGGCCGATTGACTCTGATCAAACTATTGCGAACTCGCGCGCGCCTCCTGTAATCTCCCCGGCTCGTGCCCCGGCTGTGGCGCCGGGCGATTGAACTGCGTGTAAACCGACGAACAACGATTCTGTTATGGCTATCCGTCTTGGCGACATTGCTCCGAACTTCAAGGCCCAAACCACCGAGGGCGAAATCGACTTTCACCAGTGGCTCGGCGACGGCTGGGGCGTTCTCTTCTCCCATCCGCGCGATTACACGCCCGTCTGCACCACCGAGCTCGGCGCC
>JBDHQG010000727.1:0-2561 GCA_039806925.1 Limisphaerales bacterium | reverse complement strand
CATCGGCTACGTCGCGCTGTGCGGCTTCGACCGCGTGAGCGTGATTCCGTTTCCGGACATCCCTGCGGATGCCAATCGTGGTTTGGAGCAAGCCTCCCGCGGCGCGCTCCGCTCCGTGCGCGGCAAAAAATCTTCGATGCAATTCTTCCGCAACATCAATGCGCTGACGGCCAGCGGCGCGGCGGATTTCAACCAGGCCCTGCGTCGCGGCGCGCTGGAGGCGAAGCAAGCCGGCGTGGCCATCGTGCTCAGCGATTTCCTCGATCCCGCCGGCTACGAGCCGGGCCTGACGGCGCTCATCGGACGCGGCTTTCAGGTGAACGCGGTCCAGATCCTCGCGCCCGAGGAATTGAATCCGACGACTTACGGCGATCTCCGACTGGTCGATTCGGAGACGGGCGGCTTGCAGGAAGTCACGTTCGGCAAGTTCCGGCTGAAGGCGTATCAGCAGACCGTGCAAAACTACATCCAGCGCCTGCGCGAGTTTTGTCAGCCGCGCGGCATCAGCTTCTTCAGCGTCGGCAGCGACACGTCTCTGGAACAACTGCTCCTCAAGCAACTGCGCGAACAGGAGGTGTGGGGCTAACCAACGCGGAACGGGAAGTGCGGAACGCGGAACCAACGGAAGTGACGAAAATCAAATGAACAACGAGAACTTGAAGCAAAGGACACGGGCGTTTGCGTTGAGCGTAATCAAACTGGTTGAGTCGCTGCCGAATGACCGGATCAGTAACGTCCTTGGGAATCAGTTGCTTCGTTCAGGCACGTCGGTAGGCGCAAATTATCGGTCGGCTGCCAGAGCGAAGTCGCCGGCGGATTTTGTGGCCAAGATGGGAATTGTCGAAGAGGAAGCCGATGAAAGTGCGTATTGGACGGATTTGCTGGAGGTCTCGGGAAGGCTGAAGCCGGTGATGGCGAGGCCGCTCATTAAGAGCGTGCTTGAAAATGAGGTGACGGAGTGCGCCCGTCCTCGGGCGCAGAAGGGTGGGAAAGCCCGCGACCCCGGAATCATTCCATGCCGGCGGACCTGCGGACGTTTCTGCGCCCGGGGACGGGCGCACTCCGCCGAGACTCTGCCGGCGCAAGGGTTGAATTCTCAGACAGGCTCTAAGGAAGCCGGTGAGTTAACTGCCATCGCCGTCGCCTCCATTCGCACAGCTCGTAGAAACGCATCCGAGTCGAAAGCCGTTCCGCGCTCCGCGTTCCGCACTCCGCGTTCAACATGAGCTTCCTCGCCCCCATCGCCGCCCTGTTCGCGCTGGCCCTGCCAGTCGTGGTCGTCTTCTACCTGCTCAAGCGCAAGCGCGTGGTGAAGCTCGTGCCGAGCACGTTGCTCTGGCAGAAGTTCCTCGCCGACACGCAGGCCAGCGCGCCGTTCCAAAAGCTGCGTCACAACTGGCTGCTGATTCTCCAACTCCTCCTGCTCGCGCTCGTGGTCTTCGCGCTGATGCGGCCGTATCTCACCGGCACGGCGCGCGAGACGAATCTGCGTGTCGTCATTCTCGACGGCTCGGCGTCGATGCAAGCCACAGACGAAAAGCCGTCGCGCTTCGAGAAGGCCCGCGCCGAGGCGTTGAAATGGATCGATGGCCTGCGCGACGGCGAACAGATGATGGTGTTGCTCGCCGGCGCGACGACCGAGGTGAAGCAATCGCCGACCACCGACAAGGCCGCGCTCCGACGCGCGTTGCAATCGTGCGCGCCGTCCGATGCGCCGACGCGCCTCGCGGATGCGCTCAAGACGGCGGGCGCCTTCACGTTCGAGAAGCGCGGCGAGGAAACCGTCACCTCCGGCGAGATTCACCTGTTCAGCGATGGCGCCGCGCCGGACCTCGAAGAGCTTTCGAACAAGAACCTGCCGTTGGTGTATCACCGGGTCGGCACCGACCGCGACAACGCCGGCATCGTCCGGCTCGACGCGCGCGCGAATCCCGAGAACGCCGCCCAGCGCGCCATCTTTGCGAGCATCGCTAATTTTTCCACGAACGCCGCGAAGCTCGATGTCGAGCTGCTCTTCGACGGCCGGTTGGTGGAGACGCGCCCTGTCGATGTCGGCGGCACGAACACGGAACTTGTCATCTTCACCGCGCCGCAGGAACGCGACGGCGTCTTCACCGTGCGGCTTCCGGCGACCGACACGCTCTCGGCCGACAACCAGGCGTCCATCGTCAGCTTCATGCCGCAGCCGGTGAAAGTGCTGCTGGTGAGCAAGGGCAATCGCTTCCTCGAAAAGGCGCTCAAAGGCGCGGCGAACGTCCAGCTCAGCACCGCGCCGCAACTCACCGATGCCGCGGAGGCGTTCGATCTCGTCGTGCTGGATGATGTGATTCCCGTCGCCTGGCCGCGCGCGAACACGCTCGCGATTCACACCGCCAGCACGAACTGGTTCGCCGGCTGGGACACCGCGAAGGCGCCGCCCATCGTCGATTGGAAGAGCGCGCATCCGCTGCTGCGCTTCGTGAACTTCGACAACGTGCAGGTCGCCGAAAGCCTCGCCGTGAAGCCGCCGCCGTGGGGCGTCACGCTCGTCGAATCGCCGCAGACGCCGCTCATTGTCGCGG
>JBDHQG010000726.1:0-2564 GCA_039806925.1 Limisphaerales bacterium | reverse complement strand
ATTTTTTGCCAAACCCATGTCCGGCCTTTTGTGTTGCCGCGATGACGCTCAGTTCAAAACCACTCCGGTCAAAACCCCAATAAAAACAGGCTTCCGGGCTCACCCTTGTTTCTTACGAGGCCGACGGGTCATCTGTCAATCCAGTCTGTCCGAACATCAAATCGACGATACGGACTCGGCAAACCCCAGTCAGCAGCATCGGCCAACAGTGATGATCGAACGCTCGTGTCGCCAGTCCGAGAAAGCTCGCAGACCAGCGAAGCACGCCACGGGGTATGAGCGGGTGCTGGCACGGAGGCGACGAAGGTGCAGTGTGATCCAACATGAAACCCAAAGGCGTTGGTGCCATCAGTCCACCTGCCTGCATGCTGGGAACTTCGCTCCTGGACACGGTAATACGCGAGCACAATATACTGTCGCGGGCTTGCGTTCGATACCGCGAACAGGCCGAAGCGTCCCGTCGGGCCGTTGGTGTAGCCGATAAAGCGCGTGTGAAGTAGCGGCGACGGTGGCGGAGTGACGAACCAAATGGCGAGCACGGCCAAGAGTAACCCGAGAGTCGCTCCAATCTTGAATCGCTTGCTCATCGTCTTGCGCGTAGTGCCGCCTAACGCCCCCAGTTCAGCGACCCGGCGCACGGGACGCGTAGATTGCAACCTCGATGCTCAAGCCGGGTTAGAAGCCATGGTGGGTTGAACGTGGCGCCACGCGGCGTCACGCTGTGAAGGACGACCAAGTCATTCACACTTATGAAAACATACTTCATCAAACCCACCATGACCGCCCACAACGTAACCAAAACCGCCCCCGCCGGCAAGCCCGCAGCCCGCCCGTTGCCGCCGCATCAGCCGCTGCCGCGCGCCGTGATCGATCCCGCCAGGCCCATGCTCAAGCTCGGCCTGGACGTGCATCTGGAATCCATCACCGCCGTCGTGCAGAAAGACCACGCCAACCCGCACGCCCCGCGCCCCTTCACCAACGACCAGCTCCTCGCGCAGGTGAAAAAGTGGATCGACGAAGGCCACCAAGTCTTCTGCGTGCAAGAGTCGTGCGGCTTCGGCTTCACCCTTCACCGCCGCCTCGTGGAAGCCGGCGCGCAAAGCTTCCTCATCACCCCCGTCGCGCTGGGCGGCGCGCGCAAGACCGACAAGCTCGACGCCCGCGCCCTGTGCCTGCGCCTCTCCCGCTGGCTCGATGGCAACCGCGACGAACTCGCCCCCATCCGCATCCCGAGCCAGGCCGAACAGCGCGCCCGCGAATCCACCCGCCGCCGGCAGTTTCTCGCGCGCGAAATCCGCGCCCTCGCCAACCGCGGCCACGGACAGGTCGCCGAGTATTGCCATGCCAAACTCCCGCACCGCTGGTGGGGCCCGCGCCTGTGGAAGAAACTCGAAGCCCTCGATCCCTGGGTGCTCGCGCTGCTCGCCGACCTGCGCGCCCTCATCCTCGCCATCGAACAACAACTCCGCGCCCTCGAAACCGAAATCAAAACCCGCGTGAAAGATCAGCCGCGTCCGAAAGCCCTGGGCGCACTCACCCTCGGCGCCCTCGACAGCGAAATCTGCGACTGGGCCCGCTTCCACAACCGCAAACAAATCGGCAGCTACACCGGCTGCTGCCCCGGCGAACACAGCAGCGGCGGCAAGCGACGCGTGGGCAGCATTGACCGCATCGGCAACGGACGCGTCAGAGCACTCCTCGTCGAAGCCGTCTGGCGCTTCCTGCGCTGGCAGCCCGACTGGAAAAGCGCGCAACGCATGAAACTCAAACTCGCCGACGGCACGACCATGAGGAAGAAAGCCGTCATCGCCCTCGCCCGCCAGCTGGCGATTGACCTGTGGCGCTGGCGCACCGGCCGCGCCACCATGGCAGACCTCGGCTGGGTGCCCGCGTAAACCCGGAACGCGGAACACGGAACCAACTTAACCAGCAACCCCACCTTGGCCCCAGCCACCACCAGGGAAAGAAGCCGGAGAAGATTTGCGATCGGGCGGCTCCAGCCCGCAGCTGCAGCTGGCAAGGCTGAGCCTTGACCCGATGCGCTTCGCGCGAAGCGCTATGGGTGCAGGCCCCGCCTGCTCGCCGCCGTCAAACAAGCAAGACTCAGTGGGCGGTGCCGACGCCAACGCGCGAGGCACCAGTCCGGATAGGAGCTGGTGTCGGACGGCCACCGTCCAGCACACAACCGCGCGGCGACACCGATCAGCAAACCTCCAGCGACGAACTTAAGGCGGCACCACCGAAGAAACGGGGAGAAAGGAAACGCGCGAAAACGAAGAGCGGGTGAAAGAGAACCCGGCGGGAAAAGGGCGGACCGGAGAGATCGGGCATCCCACCGCATTCGCGCGCGACTGCGCTGCACTCCGTTGCGCTCCGCGCGAAGCAATGCTCACCGAGCAAAACCTGGCGGAAACTTGACGCCCCTCTTGACAACCCTCATAGGCGCTGCAGCGCATGGTTAGGCCACGTCCTCATCTGTCAATCTTCTCCTTAACAATCTGAGCCGCCACTGTCTGATTCGTGCGCGCCAGTCCCTCAATCATGGCTCGCAACTTCAAGCGCTG
>JBDHQG010000725.1:0-2571 GCA_039806925.1 Limisphaerales bacterium | reverse complement strand
CGCCCGTCGCCCACAATCTCGGCGGAACGATTCAGCGCGTCGTGCTCGCGCCCGGGCCGTCGGACACCCGCCTCGTTGTCCTCTTCGGCGAACAGCCGACCAATGCGACGGTGGCGCGACTCTTCAGCTACGACGGCACCAATGCTCCCGTGCTGGTGCAGAGTTACACGAACACGGGCGGCTATGCCGGCGCGACCGCGCTGGGCGGCGGCCATCTCGCCCTGCTCGGCAGCGACGGCTCGGGACGCTCGGTGAGTTACGAGGTGAAGCTCCGCAGTGGCGCCGGCTACACCGATGGCGCGAGCGGCGCGCTCCCCGGCATCTCGCCCTATTCCGGCAGCGCGAATGTTCTCCTCATGAGCAGTGAGCCGTTCGTCAGCCCCACCGCCCGCTCGGTGCGCAACCTCCGCGCGGGCGAATGGAGCAGCGCGATTGCGTTCACCGGCGCGGCCCCGGCCAAGGTCGTCGTGCGCGCGGAACGCTATGGCGGCGTCAGCAACGGTCTGGTGAATCCCGTGCCGACGGTGTTGGGCAATGTTCCCTCCGGCGCGACACATGCGCTGGTCAATCAGTACACGAATCCGATTTCGATCTTCAGCCTCGCCGCGGCGAATGGAGATCAGCCGGGCCGCATCTCCATCGCGCCGCCTTCCGGCGAGTATCAATCCGCCGTGCAGGCCGTGTTGAGCACCACTCCGGCGAACTGGATTGCGCGGTTCCGCCTTTCACCGGCCGCTTCCTGGCAGGCGTACGCCGCGCCCATCACGATCTTCAGCAACACGGTATTGGAATGCTACGCCGTCGATCCGTTGTCCGCGGCGAAGACCCCGGTGGAAAAGGTCGGCTACACCTTCACCACGCCCGCGAACCTGATCGACTCGGATCAGGATGGAGTGCCGGACGCGGTGGAGGTGGCGAAAGGTCTCGACCCGCGCAAAGGCAACGACACCGATGGCGACGGCGACGGCGATCTCGAGGAAATCCTCGGCGGCAGCAATCCCAACGCCGTCGCCAGCGTGCCGGCCGGCCGAATCGAAGTGGGCGGAAATTTCGAGCGCATCGTCACGCCGCTCGCGCCCGACGGTTCGGGAGCGATGACGCTTTCGGCGACCGGAATGAACGTCCGCGCGTGGAGCCTCTCCCGCGTGTTCCTCGCGGAAACCACCACGGCCAACTTGTTTCTTCCGGGCATCCAGCCTTCCGCCGCGCGTTACATCGCCAAGCCCGGCGACGGCGAATCGTTGATCCTGGAAACGACCGACCAGCATTTCGATTTCACCGGCAGCACGAGCACGCAGAAGTTCGGCCGGGAGCTGGTCGGCGCCGTTCGCGTGCCGCCCATCGGCCGGCCAGAACTGCCCGAGCTAAGTCCCGCGCTCGACGCGGCCGCGATCTCGGCGTGGATCGTGGCGACTTCAAACCTGCTCGCAAATTATCCGCGACAGAAGGTCGTCCACGATTTGACGCCCGCTTCGACAGCCGCCGCGCTGCTGCTGGAGAAAGTGATGGCCGACGCATTGGTGGCCCGCGGCACGAACGGGGGCACCAACGCCACGCTCTTCCCGTTCCGCACGCCGGATGTCATCCGGGCTCCGATGGATGCGGCGGTGCTGATCCATCTGGAAGCCTACGCGGGTCCATCCTCCCCCGCTTATCTGGCGGGAACCGTCTTCGATTATCTTCACGCCAATGTGGTATCCAACAACGCTGCCGCCTTCGCTTCGCTGCGCGCCGTGGCGAATGAGTTCTGGCGGGTGAGCTCGGCGCATCTCGACATCAACACCAACGCGATGATTCTGCCGCTCGACGGCTTGCGGCATTTTATCGCGACGGGTGTGGTGCATCCCGATTACGCGCCGTTCTTCGCGGCGGGCGGCCAGCTTGCCGCAGCCGGATCCGCAGTGCAGTCGCTTCTGGCCTCCGCGCCACGGCGTCCGACGACGAACATGACCATCGAAGTCGTCGCCATCAGTCCCGATGCCCCGACGACATTCCGCGTCCTGGGCGGAACCACGCCGGTCACGCTGTGGAAATCGGGCGGCGTTCCGTGTGTTCTCCCGGCGAGCTTCAACCTGATCGCCGGCTCCCGGCTGTCGCTCTTCGGTTTTTCGGATGTCGCGGAGGAGGCCGGCACGTTGGGCGTGGAAGTCATCAGCCTGGCGCTGGCGAGCGTGCCGGTGGTGAGCGCGACGGACCTGGATGGCGATCTGTTGCTCGACGCATGGGAGAATGTTTTCTTCGGCGGCACCGGCGGCGATCCGTTCGGCGACACCGATGGCGACGGCTACAGCGATCTACAGGAGCAGCTGGCCGGCACGGACCCGAACAACCCGGCCAACATTCCGGCCGTGCCGCCGGTGAACTTCAGCAATCCATCGGTGAACCTGGAGCCGGCGGGCAACCAGTTGAAGATCGTGTTCAACTGGCCGCAAGGCTACGCGGGCTTCTTCAACTTCGGCGTCACTTCGACGGACGATCTCGGCGGGGCTTTCACGCCTCTCGCAGTCTCTCCCGCGGCGCAGCGCGGCGGCGACACGTTTGAAGTCACGCTCACTCCGCCCGACGGCCAGT
>JBDHQG010000724.1:0-2573 GCA_039806925.1 Limisphaerales bacterium | reverse complement strand
GTCCTCGATTGTTTGCCGAACATGGACGCGAAGGAAGTCACCGAACGCGTCGAGCCCTTCGTGCGCAGGCTCCGCGCCGCGCATCCCACGACGCCGATCGTGCTCGTCGAGGACCGCAGCTACGCCGACGCGTTTCTCGTCGCGAGCAAGCGGGAACACAACGACAGCAGCCGCGCGGCGCTGAAGGCGGCCTTCGATCGCCTGCGTCAGTCCGGCGTGAAGGAGCTGCATTATCTGAAGGGCGCGAACCTGCTCGGCGACGACGGCGAAGGCACGGTCGACAGCTCGCATCCGAACGACCTCGGCTTCATGCGCCAGGCGGACGCGCACGCGGCGGTGCTCGGCCCCCTTTTGAAGAAGGCCGCAAGCCGCTAAAATCTTCCGTCTACGGGTGGCTTGAGAAATCCTCGATCTCCGAGCCATTCGGAGAATCGTGCCGGCCATCCTGCGACGGCACCCTTTGAAGAATCGCGCAGACCGAAGCCGTGTCCTGCCGCCGAATAGATGTGCAGCTCGGCGGGAACTCCCGCGCGCTTGTAGCGGAGATACAGCTCAGCCAGACCTTCCGAGATGTCCTGACGATCGTTGTAGCCGCAGGCGAGGAAGACCGGCGGCTGGTTCGTCGCCGGCTGGATGTCGCGCGAGCGGCCGGGATAGATCAGCGCCTGAAAGTCCGGCCTGCAGCCCGCGCGTTCGACGAGGTCGGCCGCGTCGGCCTTGCCGCCATCGAATCGCGCGCTGGCGAGCGCGGCGAGTTCGCCGCCGGCGGAGAATCCCATCACGCCGATGCTCTGCGGGTGGAGATTCCATTCCCTGGCGCGGCTGCGGACGAGACGCACGGCGCGCTGCGTGTCGGCCAGCGCCTCGACTTCGATCCGGTAGGTCGAGTTCGTCTCCTTCGCGAGACGGTTCTTCAATACGAACGCCGCGATGCCGCGCTCGCCCAGCCATTGCGCGACGTTGTAGCCCTCGTGATCGACGCAGAGGAACCGGTGCGCGCCGCCCGGCGCGATGATGACCGCGGCTCCGGTGGCCTTGTCCTTCGCGGGCAGGTACGGCGTAAGGCTCGGTTGATGAATGCTCCAGACCTTGCGCTCGCCGCTGGCGGATTTCTCGATGACCTCCTTCACCGTTTTGCCTTCCGAGCCGGGAGCGCCGGCCGGCCACAGAAGAATTTCGGCGGGTTCGCCGGCGAAAAGATTTGCGGCGGTGACAAGAATCAGCGCGAGGACGGTGGAGAGAAGGCGGAGTCGGATGTTCATGGGAACTAGTCTGGTTCAACGAGCCGGCAGCTTTCTGACTGTCCGGGCGGCGATTGGTTTCAAATTGTTTCGGCCTGTCGTCGCGGGTAAATCCGCAGTTGCGCACCGCCTGCCCCTCCCATACGCTGCCACGGTTTTTGCGCATGAAAGTCTACATTGACGGAAAATACTACGACGAGAAGAACGCCAGGGTGAGCGTGTTCGATCACGGCCTGCTTTATGGCGACGGCATCTTTGAAGGCATTCGTGCCTACAACGGCCGCGTCTTCAAGTTGAAGGAGCACATCGACCGCCTGTTCTGTTCGGCCAAGGCGATCCTGCTGGAGATTCCCATCAGCCACGCCGAGATGATGAAGGCGGTCGTCGACACCTGCCGCAAGAACAAGCTGCGCGACGGTTACATCCGGCTCCTGGTCACGCGCGGCATCGGCACGCTGGGTTTGAACCCGAACCGCTGCAAGCGCCCGTCGATCATCGTCATCGCGGATAAAATCCAGCTTTACCCGAAGGAGATGTACGACAACGGCATGGCCATCGTCACCGTGCCCACCACGCGCAACCTGCACAACGCGGTCAACCCGGCCATCAAGTCGCTCAATTACCTCAACAACATTCTCGCGAAGATCGAGGCGAACATCGCTGGAGTCGAAGAGGCGATCATGTTGAACGCCGATGGTTACGTCGCGGAATGCACGGGCGACAATATTTTCATTCTCAAGGACGGCAGGATGTACACGCCGCCGCTGTCCGCCGGCGCGCTCTACGGCATCACCCGCGGCGTGGTGATGGGCATGGCGCAGGAGGCGGGCATCCCGGTGAGCGAACCGAACCTCACGCGCTACGACATCTTCAACGCCGACGAATGCTTCCTCACGGGCACGGGCGCGGAGCTGATTCCCGTGACGAAGGTGGATGGTCGTGTCATCGGCACCGGCAAGCCCGGCCCGATCACCCGGTCGCTCGTGAAGAGCTACCACGCGCTGACGCAGGTTTCCGGCGAGCCGATCTTCTGAGCCGGAACGAGCGCTGTTGAACGTTCAAGGAGCGCAGCCGCCCTCGGCTGCATCCGACACGCCCTCGTGCCGGACACATACGCACATACGCACATACGCACATACGCACATACGCACCGGGAGCATGTCGCCCCAAACACCCGGACCGCGACCGGTCCCCGGTCGCAGCGGGTGAAGCGCACGGGCATCGCGGAAGTCTGCACGGATCGTCGCCCGGGCGACGCGCGGGCCGCAACCCAGGGGCATCGTCCCGGCTCGGCCGGGAAACGAAGCTGAAAACGAAAAAGGCCGGGCATGA
>JBDHQG010000723.1:0-2582 GCA_039806925.1 Limisphaerales bacterium | reverse complement strand
CGATCTCTACACGCGGTTTTATCTCTGGATGGTCGCGCACCGGCGGCTGGTGCTCATCATCACGTTTCTGGTGACGGTGGCCGGCATCGGCATTTCGACGCGCATTGATCTGCAGGAGGACATCCTCGACATCCTGCCGCACCACGACCAGCGCGTGGACGAGTATCGCTACGCGCTGCGGAAGTTCCGCCAGATCGACCGGCTCTACATCGACGTCGGCATCGACCGCGCCGACGCCGACACGCTCGCGCTTGCGGCGGATGAATTCCACAGCGCGCTCGCCACGAACAAATCGTTCGAGCGCGTGATGTATCGCGTTGAGATGGGCGGGCAGCAGAAGGTCATCAATTATCTCACCGGCGCGCTGCCGAATCTCTTCACTGAAGCCGACGCGCGCGCCCTCGAACCCAAGCTCGAACCGGCCGCCATCCGCGAATACCTCACCGTGATGCGCCGCAAGCTCGCCGGGCCGGAAGGCATGGTGCTCAAGGACGTGGTCGCCGCGGACCCGGTCGGCATGAGCGCGCTCGTGGTGAACAAAGTTCTTCCGCTGCAAACCGGTTTCGGCGAGGGACAGATCGTCGATGGACGCATCACTAGCGCGGATGGTCGTCATGTGCTGATGATGGCCGAGCCGGGTTTTCCGTCGTCCGATTCGCGACGCAGCGAGGTGCTGGTGCGCGAACTGGAGCAACTGTCGGCGACCGTGGAGAAACAATTCCCCGGCGTGCATGTGGCCATCACCGGCGGCCATCGCATGTCGGTGGACAACGCCACGTTGATCAAGACCGACGCCACGCGCTGCATCTTTCTCGGCATGGGCGCGATGCTGGTGCTCTGTCTCACGGCGTTTCGGCGGCGCTGGCTGGCGCTCGTCGCGTTTCTGCCGTCGTTCTTCGGCACGACGATGGCCGGCGTGGTCATCGCCATCTGGCAGCCGCATCTCTCCGCCATCGCCACCGGCTTTGCCGTCATCGCCATCGGCGTCACGGTGGATTACGCGATTCACGTCATCTACCACCTCGACGACGCGGCGGGCTTGAGCCGCATTTCGTTCGGCCACCATGTCGGCCGGCTGGTGATGCCCATTGGCGTCGGCTCGCTCACCACCGTGGCCGCGTTCGTGGTGATGATGTTCTCGCCGATGCACGGCTACCAGCAGCTCGGATTGTTCGGCACCGTCGGCGTGCTGTTCTCGGCGGCGTTCGCGCTCACGATTCTGCCGCTGTTGATCCCGATGCCGAAGGAAAGCAGCCAGCCGCCGTTGTGGCTGACTAGGCTGATGAATCGCTTCCACGTCGCGCAAATCAAAGGCCGCCTGTGGATGCTGCTCGCCTTGGTTGCGTTGACGGTCGTCGCCGTGGTCGGTGTGAAACGGCTGCGCTTCGATGGCGACCTCGCCCGGCTCAACGGCATCACGGCGGCAACGAAGAACGATGACGAGCTGATCCGCAACACCTGGGGCGACGCGATGGGCATGACGCTCGTCGTCGCGCGCGGTGCCACTCCGGACGAGGCGCTCGCCAAGTCCGACCGCGCCGCGCAGACGTTCGCGCAGCAGCCGGGCGTCTCGGGTGTGTATTCGCTGGCCAGTGTCTGTCCTTCGCGCACGACGCAGGAGGCGAACATCCAGCGCTGGCAGACGTTCTGGTCGGCGGAGCGGCAGGCGACTTTTCGCGCCGCGCTGACCAATGTCGCCCGTGAACTCGGCTTCCGCGCGGACGCGTTCGACACCTTCTGGCGTCGTGTGCAGCAACCGCCGGATCTGCTGACGCTGGAACAATTCCGCGGCACGCCGCTGGAGCAGGCGTTGAACGAGCGGGTCGCGCTCGGCACGAATGACAACGCCATCAGCACGCTCGTGAAGCTCGATGACCGCGCCAACGTGCCGAAGCTGCGCGCGGCGTTGCCGGACATGATGGTGCTCGATCATAAGGATTTCGTGACGCACATCGCCGCGCTCGCGAAGGACGGCCTCGGGCAGTTCGCGTGGTGGACGGGGCTGGTGGTGACGGCGCTGGTTTATCTCTCGCTCGCGTCGGTGGAACTGGTCTTCGCCACGATGATCCCGATTGTGTTCGGACTGCTCTGGACATTCGGCACGATGGGCTGGCTTGGACTTCCGGTGGACATGATGAACAGCATCTTCGTGATCTTCATCATCGGCATCGGCGAGGACTACAGTCTGTTCCTCGTCACCAGCAAGCTCGACGAATGGCGTGGCCAGCCGGATCGCTTGGGCGCCACAAGCGCGTCCGTGCTCATCTCCGCGCTCACGACGTTGTTCGGGTTCGCGGTGCTCGCCTTCGCCAAACATCCGGTGCTCTTCTCGATGGGCACGACGGTGTTGATCGGCATGGTGTTCACCTTCCTCGCCACGATAGTTCTTACGCCGCTCTGCATGGATCTGCTGCTGTTCCGTCCCCAGCCGCGCGGCGGTCCGCGCTGGTGGCATCTGCTCGGCACGATCTGGGCGACGGTCCGGCTCGAGTTGCCAAAGGGGTTCCAGACCAGCGAATTCCTTCTCGCCCACGGATTCGTCGATCGAATCGTGCATCGGCGAAGTCTTCGTGACGAGCTGG
>JBDHQG010000722.1:0-2586 GCA_039806925.1 Limisphaerales bacterium | reverse complement strand
ACGACTTTGGCCGCCGGTTCCTTCAGGCCGCCGAGGCGCGCGCACGACGCCTGCAACACTTTCCGCACGGAAACTTCCGGGTAATCCGCCGCGAGCTGGCTCAACACCGCGAGGTCCGCGGTGCCGGCGATTTTTCCCAGCGCGGAGGCCGCCGCATGACGCACATCCGTCGCGTTTTCGAGGTTGCGCACGGCCGCGAGCAGGGCGGGTTGCGCGCGGCGGTCGCCAATCTCCCCGAGCGCCCAGGCCGCCGCCGCGCGCCAGCACGGCGTGTAGTCCAGGTGCAGCAGATGGATCTCCGGCTGCGATGGGTCGGGCCGGCCGTGCCGCGCTTCGTTCAAGTCATCCGCCAGGACCGCGGCCAGCGTCTCCACCGAGGCGCGGTCGCGGAGATTTCCCAGCGCGCGGGCGAGATAGAACAGCGTCCAGTGCCGCACGGGAGTCCACGTCGGGTTGCCCAGTGTGCGGCTGATGGGTTCCTCGGGCCGCGCGCGGAAGCGGGCGAACGCGGCGCGCACGCGCGGCTCCGACGCCGGATCGCGGCAGACCAGCGAGAGGATTTGCGCGGAGCGGTTCTCCGGGCCGGGATGTCCGCCCCATGCCGCGTGCGTGGTCGAGAGCGCGGCCTGGAGCCCGGCGTCCGGCCGGGCCTGCGGGTCGCCGAGCAGGGCCAGGCAGCTTTCGATCACCGCGTTCCCACGTCCGCTGCGGCGGATGAGCCGTCCGGCGAGAATTTCGTAATCATCATTCTGCGGGAACAGGCCGCGGTCGGGATCGGTCGGCACCGAGCGGATGATCTGCGGCACGATGGCGGCGGCGCGCGTGGAGCTGAGCGCGTCGAGCGCCTCGATGAGGCGCGCGTGGACCGGCGAGGAATGGCAGGCGTAGAGCGCCGGGTGATCGCTGTACCAGCCCACGTAGTGCCAGTAGTCCTTCAGCGCGGCGAAGGTGTCGAGCAGCGCCGTCTCCGCTTCCGGCGAGCCGAGGCGCCCGAGCGATTCGACGACGGCCTCGGCGAGATAGAGGTTGCCGGTGCGCGGCTCGATGTTTTTCGCCAGCAACTCGCGGAGCAGCGGGAGGGCCCCGGCGTCGCGCAGTTGTCCCAGCGCGCGCACGGCCTCCTGGAGGGTGCGGGGATTCAGCGGCGACGCGGCGGGGTAGGTGAAGGTGTCGGTGCGGTTGTCGTTCACGAACGGCGGGTAGGGATTCCGCGCGGACTCAGCCGTCACCCACTCGCGCAAGGCGTTCCGGGCGGCATCACCGCCGATGTGGCCGAGGGCGACGATGGCGGCGCGCCGTTCCGTGTCCGTAGCGCAGGTTTCCAACCTGCTGTATCGCGGATTTCCAATCTGCGGACGCTCGATACTGCCTAGGCGCTGCCGACTGGAAGTCGGCGATACAGCAGACTGGAAGTCTGCGCTACGAGTACTCGCCGTCAATTGCTCGACTAGTTGCCGCTCGATGACATCGCACGAGTTCGACGCCAGCCAACTCTTCCACTTTGCGGCAGCGCCGGCTGGTTCCGCGTGGGCGGTGAGATTTTCCAGCGCGACGTTGGCCGCCTGGGCCACGACCGGATCCTTGTCATCGAGCGCGTCCAGCAACGGTCGCAACGAATCGCGCGTGCCGCACGCCGCCAGCGCGAGGGCGGCGGCGAGGCGGACTTCGCGCGCGGAATCCTTCAAGGCCCCGGCCAGCGCGGGGGCGGCCTGATGTTCGCGCAGCAGGGCGAGCCGTTGCGCGGCGGAAATTCTTTGCGCCTCGTCGTCGCCGCGCAGGCGGGCCGCCAGCGCGGCCAGTTCGTCCCGGCGCGAGGCGTCCGGCGGATCGCGGAGCGTGTTGCGGTTGAGCGACGCGCATTCGCGGAAGCGTTCGAGCTGCAAATCCATCAGGCCGGTGACGCCGGGGTTGTTGCCGCGGGAGCGGTGCGGATCGCCCTGGCCGAGCAGTTTCACCGGCGGCGCGCGGAGGGCGTCCGCCGGGCTTCCCGTGAACGCCGGCGCGGCTTCGCGCGGCTGGTGGCAGCCGATGCACGAGCGGCGTTCGCCGGGGCGGACGTAGAGCCATGACATCTCGTTCAATTCAGAGCGCCCCTCGGCGTCCACCGCCTGGAGCGCCAGCGGCATGTCGGCGGGCACCTCGACGCTGAACGAGCCGTCCGGCGCGAGCGGCACGGTGCCCAGTTCGATCGTCTCGTGCCCGACGTGGACGATGTGCGAGTGCGAGGAGCGCGTGGTCAACGGCGCCGCGCCCAGCACGCGGATGGCGCGGATGCGTTCCCAGTCGGCTTTGCCTTTGGTGGTGAAGCGGGCGTCCTGGCAGAAGAGGAATCCCGTGGCGCCGGGTTTGCCGGCGCGGGCGCGATCCACGTAGTCGGGAATGATCGGCGGACGCACGCGCGCGCCGAGGAAGACCGGGGAGTGAATGCCGCCCATCGTGGACTCGAAAAGGGTCACCACCCGGTTGGGATCGCGCGGGTCGATGACTCCGAGGACGTCCGAGGTCATCCGCCGGCCGTCGGATCTCAGGACCGTGCAGAGCAGCCGCCCGTCCGGGAGCGGCGCCAGATCGCCCAGGTTTCCGGGG
>JBDHQG010000721.1:0-2588 GCA_039806925.1 Limisphaerales bacterium | reverse complement strand
TGACAGCCCGGCGCGTCGGACTCGATGAGGAGGGACGCGACCAGCGGACCGGTTTCGCGCACGCTGATTTTCACCGGTCCATTGCGCTTCGCGTCCGCAGGATTCTCCCCGTTGAAGTAGAGATACTCGTTGAGCGCCTGGCCGTCCGCGGTGTCAGCGAAGTTGGCGTCCAATCCCGCGAGGCGCAGTTCGACGATGCCGCCGGTCTGTTCGTCCACGCGCAGCTTGAGAATGCCGTTGTCGAGAACCGCGCCCTGGGCCGTGACCTTGCCCTCCACATGAGTTCGCCCCGCGCTGAGCGTGTAACGCCGGGCGGCGAACGGCGGCACGTCGTCCGCCAGCACAACCAGCTCGCCGCCACGCAATCGTTGGGACGCCACCGGCTGGCCGGCGGAATCGGTGACATGGTCTTTTCCCTCCGAAAGAAATTTGGGCACCGCGACGAGTTCGCGGCGCGGCCAGGAAGTCGTGTTGAAAACGTCGATGGCGTCGGCCTGCGCCGGGCCGGCGGACTGCGCGAGCCCGCGGCTGAGCAGGTCGCGCGACTGGAGATCGGCGGCGACGGCGTAGGATTGCTTGATCGCCCATTGCTCGCGCGTGTCGCGGCGCGACGGCTCGCTGATGCTGCACCAGGCGCCCCAGGTGTGTTCGGAATAGAGCAGCACGTTGCGCCAGGCGTCCTCGAACGCCGCGGCCGGATAGCCGCGCGGGTTCAGCATCGCCCACAACGCCGCGGCCTGGGTGACGCGGTCGGAGCTGGCGCGGTTCAGCGCGGTCTCCAACGCGGACGATCCGGCGCCGTCTTCCCAATACGGTGTCCAGTCGCCCGACACCCGCGGGAGTTTATCGCCGTGGCGCTGCTCGAACGCGCGGAACGCCTCGGTCGTCGAGCTGATGACAAAGCGCGGCGAGGCATGAGTGGCGTTCCAGTCCTTGATGAAATCGCAGATGGCCGGATCCGGCGTGGCATTGTCGCCGTGGCCGGCCCAGCGCACGTAGGCGATGTCGTAGGGATAGCCGCGTTGCGCGAGGCCGTCGCAGAAATCCTCCACCAGTTGCGGCGACATCTTGTGATAACGGTGGGACATCGCGTAGCCCCAAAACGGAATCCAGACGAGCACCTTGCTCTGCCCGTCGGGCGCGAGCCAGTAGAACGGTTTGTTCTCCCATTGCACGAGGATGTCGCCGATGCGGTCGAAGTAATTCGGGGCGACGCTGAAGTATTTGATGCCCGCCTGCGCCAGGGCGCTGACGGTGCCCCAGGTGTAGCCGGGCACATCGCTGATCATGGCGGACTCGACCGGCACGCGGGTTTGCGCGCCGAGTTGCGTGGCCTTGCGGAACAACCGGAGCAATTCCTCGGGACGACACAAGCCGGTGAGTTCGTTCAGATACATGCCGTTGAGCGCAACCTGCCCGGACTTCACGGCTTCGAGGAATTCCTTGCGCTGCGCCTCGCCGAGCCGGCGCAGATACAAGTCCGCCGCCCACAGCACTTCGACATTCCACACGAACCGCGCGCCCGGCGGATAGCTCGCGGTGCGGCGGGCGATGGCCATGCCGCTGACGAGGTTCTGCATCTGCTTGTCCTCGATCTCCGTTTGAATCTCCGTGTAGCCGATGTCCGTGTGCGAGTGCGGCAAAACATAGACGGTGAGCGGTCGCACCGGCTGACGGCGCAACTCCGTTTTGACCACGCTTCGACCGGCGACTTCCAGGGTGAGGGCGACGGGGGTTTCGGTGGCGACGGCGGGAACCGTCATCGTCACCACCTTCTGGCCCGGCGCGAGACGCATCGTGACAGGTTTGTCCGCGCCCAGGCGCAGGAGCGCGTCGGCGGGTTCGGCGTAAGGATGGTGGACCGTCACGCGCAACTCCTGCTCGGGGCCGGCGGCGGTGTTCCGCAGGACGGGCACCTGTCTCACCTCGATGGTGTCGCGCGACGGCACCGCCTCCGCCGGGCCGGCCGAGTAAAAGGCAATCTCCGCCCCGCCGACCGTGCGGTGATTCTGCCCCAGCCTGGTCACGCGCCACCGCACCCGCTGCGCCGTGACGGGTGATGGCAAAATGAAGAACGTCTCGCCGCCGCGCTGGTTGACATGCGTCACGGGAACGGTGGCTACTGTGCCGCCGCTCGCATCGTTGAAGACGAGTTCGGACGCGGCGATCGTGGCCGGATCGTTCCGGTCCACATGCCGGAATGCGCCGATGCGCGTGGGAGCGCCGAACTCGAATTCGACAAACGTGTCCGTGCCCTTGCCGTCGGACGAGTATTCGGTCTTGGCGTTGCCATCGAGCAATTGGGCGGCCTCGTAGCTGCCGCCCGGGTAGGCCGTCGCGCTGGCCACCACACGAGGCGCGGGCAGCGGCATCAGCGGGGTGAACTGGGCGAGAGCCGTGGTGGCGGCGAGCAGGAGGACGGCGCAGGTGGTTTTCATGGTGGAATGGATTCAGGTTCGGACAAAAGCTTTGAGCGTGGCGAGTTCGCGTCCGGCCGAAGCGCCCGTCGGGCGAATCGTGTAGCGGCCGACGGCGGCGGGAACGATGACGGTTTCCGCATAGTGGAGGACGAACGGCTCGAACGCGCC
>JBDHQG010000720.1:0-2600 GCA_039806925.1 Limisphaerales bacterium | reverse complement strand
CACCGACACCGAATCCGCGCTGATGGTGATGCCATTCTGGCCGGCCGCCCCCACAAGGTTCGTGGTGAGGTAATAGCTTCCCGGTTGGTTGATGGTGATCGGCAGCGCGGATATCGGCCGGCGCGGCTCGACCTGTTCCAGGGTCTTGAACATCGCGGCCGGCGGTCCCGGCGGCGCCAGCGGACCTTGCGCCAGCAATGGCAGCGGGGCATTGAAGACAATGGCTGCAGCAAGGAGGACTTTATTGGCAATGGATGGTTTCATGTCTTGATTCCTTTCGAGCGATTGACTCGGTCCCCACCCATCCGCTGGTGGCAGAAGGTGGTTCTTCGTTCCTCTGGGAACCGCCGCATCCGCGGCGTGAGGGCCACACTAGCGCAGGGGATTTCAGGGATTAACGAGTAATCGCATTTACACCCCAGTAAGAAGAGCCGGCAAGGTCATTATTACAGAAAAAAAGTACCTCTGGATGCTTGCCTTGGCGCCCGACCCTCAGTCCGCCTCAACACCCGAACGCCCGTGATGAAACGATTGGCCTGTGTCCTCCGAACCAAGAAACGGCGGCAACGCCGCGCGCCCTGACCCGTTTGCCACCGGAGGAAGTATCCAGGGCCTGTTGCTCCAATGCCTCGCTACTCCGGACCGCGAGCCGTCCCGGCTCGCAGCGCGTCGCCCGGACGGCGGTGCCAGCAAACTTCAACGGTGCCCGGTGCGCTTCACCCGCTGCGACCGGGGACCGGTCGCGGCCCGCGTGTTTGTGCAACATGCCCTTGAGGGTGTGTGTCCAAACGAAAGAGGAATTCACGGACCGCGAGCCGTCCCGGCTCGCAGCGCGTCGCCCGGACGACGGTGCCAGCAAACTTCAACGATGCCCGGTGCGCTTCACCCACTGCGACCGGGGACCGGTCGCGGTCCGTGGGATTTGGGCCGCCATTGCCCGCCCACTGTGCGTTGCTGGCGGCCATCGCGCGAGGCCATCGCCGCGTTCGTGTTCAACGCAGATGGCTCACCGGAACAGATGGCCGTCCCCCTGTGTTCGGATGCCCGGAGCCGGGCGGAATCGCTTCCACCCGGCCCCGTCATCACGGGAGGAATTACGCCGCCTCCTTCAGCTTGACCGCGCGCTTCAGGCCGCTCTTGCGCTGGCTCTTGCGGATGTATCCGAGCGCCTCGTAGAACGGGCTGTCCTCGCCCTCGGTGGTGTCACCCACCACGGCGTTCACCACCTTGGTGATCGCCTCGTAGGAAGCCTGATCCTTGGCGTCACGACTCGCTCGCGCCTCGGCCAGCTGATCTTCCAGATTGCGAATCTCCGTCCGCGCATCCAATGACGGCTTCACCGCCGCCTTGAACTGCGCGAGCGTCAACCCGGCAAACGACTTGTCAGCCCGCAAATTTTCCCAGGCGACCGTCGTTGTGCTGATTTTCTCTTCAATGACAGATGGACTCAATGGCATGTTTTTTCACCTCCTTTGCAATGATGGTTCTTCGGTTCAGATCGACCATCCACCTTCCTTAGCACCCTGCCTGCCACCACCAAACCCGTTGCGGCCGCACCCGTGAAGGGCGCTCTCCGTCTCCCCTTGGGACGTTCCCCCGCCCATCTGCCTCGTATCGGGACACGGAAGCTTCCGAATGCCCGCCGCACGCCTTCGAGACTGGAGATTCGGCGTCCGATGCCGCGCCGGAAGAGCGCGAACGCACGGAACCGCAGTCCGAATCCCCAGGCCAACGATCCAAATGCCGGCAACAACAGGCGAAAGAAGGAGAAACGCGGAATGGTTCCGAACATCAATGATGCGCCTGGCCCGGGTGGAACGGTTATCCCCGCCATTCAGAGCCTGTCTGAAAAAGCACACGCGGAGTGCGCCCGTCCTCGGGCGCAGAGAGGTGGGGCGGGGCCACGATCCTGGCAACCTGGCGGGCGGCCGGCGTTCGGACGTTGCTGCGCCCGGGGACGGGCGCACTCCGCCTCGGCTCGGTCCACGCAAAAAAACGAATTCTCAGACAGGCTCTCAGCCGGAACGATGCCGTTGGATTTTCGATCCAGTGACGGATCGGCCCGGTAGGACAGCGCTTCCAGCCTGTCCTGAAGTTCTCCAACGCGAACACCAAACGGTTTGACTCAGCGAGCCATCCTTTTTCATTACCTATCGCCTTGTAGTCGGGACAGGCAGGATGCCTGTCCTACCTTCTACTGCATCGTTCCGGCTCAGGGCGGCCACCTGCCGCCAGGCCCGGACGCAACCTTCACCATTTGATCCTGTAAACCGCAGTTCTCGATGGATGAACACGGATGAGGGAAACTTCCAAGCCGGAACGATGCGGTCCAGTTCCGGGTGGAACGGGCCACCGGCCCGTCCTGTCGGGCGACCCGCCCGACAGCCGCGCGCAAACCACGGGTGAATCCGGCGCGTCGCCCAAAACACGCGGACCGCGACCGGTCCCCGGTCGCAGCGGGTGAAGGCGGAGAGAGTCGTGGCAGGATTCGAGGGCTTCCCTTCGTGACGACGCGCTGCGAGCCGGGACGGCTCGCGCTCCGCAACCCTTCCCGCCCGACAGCCGCGCGCACGACGCGCGAGAAAGGATAAACGCTCTTC
>JBDHQG010000719.1:0-2601 GCA_039806925.1 Limisphaerales bacterium | reverse complement strand
CGTCTGGAGCAACGTCCCCGCCGGCCCGCACGTCATCCAGGCACGCGCCACAGACGACTCCGGCGCGCAGTCGGACAGCCCGCCCGTTCTGGTTGGCGCGGGCGGCTTCAGCCTCGTCCACACCGGTGCCGTCTGGGAATATCTCGATGACCAGACCGATCCCGGCACCACCTGGCGCGAACCGGGTTTCGACGACGCCGGCTGGTCGAACGGCGTCGCGCCACTGGGCTTCGGCGATGGCGACGAGGCCACGGTGATTCGCTGGAAGATCGACGATGTCCCGATCATCACCGCGTACTTTCGTCTGCAATTTGTGGTGCCGGACCCGGAAGCCTTCTCGTCGATCCTGCTCCGCTTGCTCCGCGATGACGGCGCGGTGGTCTATCTCAACGGCATCGAGATCTTCCGCAGCAACATGCCGCCTGGCCCGGTTGATTATCATGCTTACGCCGGTTACGCGGTGGGCACCGGGCCGGAGGAAAACGCGATCTACTTCCCGACAAATTTTCCCCCGCAATTCCTGCACAAAGGCACCAACACGCTTGCGGTCGAGGTTCACCAGATCACTCAGCACAGCAGCACCGACTTAAGCTTTGATTGTGCGCTGCTGGGATTTCTCACCCCCGAGAACGAGCACGTCAAAATGCAGCGGGATCCGAACGGCATCGCCGTGGGCCATCCCGCGTGGAGTGATCGGTTCATCTTGGAAGGCACCGACAGCCTGACGCCGCCCGTGCATTGGACGAAGGTCACCAACGCCGCGCCCTTCGGTGACTGGCGCTGGCTGGAGTTCCCTCGCGGTGTCACGAACGCCAGCCGTTTCTTCCGTTACCGCGAGGAGTGAGCGCGCGCCCATCGTTTCAACACGATTGAAGAGCTGTTGCCTTCGTCGCGGCGCTTTTGTTCAATAGGCGCATTCCATGAACTCATTGATTCGATTTTTTACGCTTGCCGCCACACTGCTTGCGACTTCGACGTTCGCCGCTGAACGCAAACCTGTTGACCGCGCCGTCGGCGAAAACAAGGCCACGCCCGTCAGCCGCATCAAGGCGGCGAAGGATTTCCAGGTCGAACTGCTCTACTCCGTGCCGGGCGGCGAGCAGGGTTCGTGGGTCGCGCTCTGCACGGACCCCAAGGGCCGCATCATCGCCGCCGATCAATACGGCGGGCTTTACCGCTTCACGCCGCCGGCGGCGAACCAGCCGCTTGACGCCGCGAAGATCGAGAAGATGCCCGTCGAGATTCGCGCCGCGAACGGATTGCTCTGGGCCTTTGGCGCGCTCTACGTCGGCGTGAACGATTACGAGAAGAAGATTCCGAGCGGCGTGTATCGCATCAGCGACACCAACGGCGACGATCAGCTCGACAAGGTGGAACTGCTCCGCGCGATCAAGGCCGGCGGCGATCACGGCGTTCATGCGATTCTGCCGTCGCCCGATGGTCAGTCGCTCTTCCTCATCTCCGGCAATAACGCCGATCTGACCGACTGCGACACCTCGCGCGTGCCGCGCAACTGGGGCGAGGATCACGTCCTCTTCCGCATGCCCGACGGACGCGGGCACAACCGAGATCGCCTCGCGCCCGGCGGCAACATCTACCGTTTCTCGCCGGACGGAAAACACTGGGAACATTACGCCAACGGCTTCCGCAACATCTACGACGGCGCGTTCAATCGCGACGGCGAGCTGTTCACCTACGACGCCGACATGGAATACGACTTCAACACCTCGTGGTATCGCCCCACGCGCATCAACCACGTCACCAGCGGCGCGGAATTCGGCTGGCGTAACGGCGCGGGCAAGCGTCCGGAGTTTTATCCCGACAACCTCCCGGCCACGCTGAACATCGGTCCCGGTTCGCCCACCGGCACGACCTTCGGTTACGGCGCGAAGTTCCCGGCGAAGTATCAGAACGCGCTCTTCTGTCTCGACTGGAGCTGGGGCAAGCTCTACGCCGTTCATCTCAAGCCCGAAGGCTCGACCTACACCGCCACGAAGGAAGAATTCCTCTCCGGCGCGCCGCTGCCGCTCACCGACGCCATCATTCATCCCGGCGACGGCGCGATGTATTTCGCCATCGGCGGACGCAAGGTGCAGTCCGGTCTCTATCGCGTGACCTACACCGGCAAGGAATCCACTGCGCCAGTAGCCGCCGAGGTAACGAGGCGGACTGGTGCCTCCGACCGCCTCTTCACGTCGGCGGCTACCGCTCGAAAGAAGCGCCACGCCCTCGAAGCCTTCCACGGCAAGCCCGATCCCAAGGCCATCAAGGCCGCTTGGCCCGAGCTGGACAACCAGGACCGCTTCATCCGTTGGGCCGCGCGCGTTGCGCTGGAACATCAGCCTGTCGCGACGTGGGCTGAACGCGCGCTCACCGAGAAGAATCCCGGCCGCCAGGTCGAGGCGCTCATGGGCCTCACCCGCGCCGCGGGCATCGACCCGCAACATCGCAAGCCGGGCGATGCGCCCACGGACAAAGTTCTCGGCGCGAAGATTCTCGACGCTGGCACGCGCTTCGGCGCCAAGGGCAATCACCAGTCCTACTGCACGGCGATCGACAAGATCAGGCGCGAAGCGGGACTGCGCTGAAGCCGGCCACCAG
>JBDHQG010000068.1:0-11525 GCA_039806925.1 Limisphaerales bacterium | reverse complement strand
CTGCAAGGCGCGCTTCCTCTGCTGGCGCCCGCAGGCGTTCGTGCTCTTCCGCATGGACGCCGATGGCGGCAACATCTGGCCGCTCTCCTACGCCAACCTCAGCGAATGGGCGCCGTCGGTGATGCGCGACGGGCGCATCCTCTGGACCCGCTCCGAGTATCTCGACAAGGGCGCGGACTTCGGCCACACGCTCTGGGCCATCCGGCCCGACGGCACGCACCCGGAACTGATCTTCGGCAACAACACGCGCAACTGCTACGTGAACGCGCGCGAGGTGCCCGGCACGGAGGAGCTTTGCGCCACGCTCATTTCGCACGGCGGCGATCTCAACGGTCCCATCGGCTTGATTGCCCCGCAGCAGGGCCGGTTCAACCCGGAGGCCGTCACCAACATCACGCCCGACTCCCGTCCGCACTACAACATGAACTGGGCGCGCCAGCAGTGCTTCCGCGACCCCGTGCCCGTCGCGCGCGATTACTTCCTCGTGAGCCACGCGCCGCGAAAACATTTCGGCCTTTACGTGATCGACCGCTGGGGCAACCGCGAGCTGCTGCATCTGGATCCCGCCATCAGCAGCATGAGTCCGTCGCCCTTGCGGCCTGCGGCCACGCCGCCGGTGCTCGCCTCGATTCAGCCACAGGAGTCAGCCAGCGACGAAGGCGAGTTCTTCGTGGAGGACGTTTACGCGGGGCTCGGGCCGTCGGTGCCGCGCGGCAGCATCCGCCATCTGCGCGTCTGCCAGGAGGTGCGCGCCGAGCTGGAGCAGCTGCCCGGCGGCGGTTTCCGCCAGGACCATCCGCCCTTCCAGAGCTTCTATGCGTCGCCGACCGATTTGGTGCGCGGCCCCAACGGCTGGCCGACCTATGTGGCGAAGGCGGCCCTCGGGCTGGTGCCCGTCGAGGCCGACGGCTCGGCGCGCTTTTTCGCGCCGGCGGGCAAGGTGCTCTATTTCCAGGCGCTCGACGCAAACCTGAACGAAATCCAGCGCATGAGAAGCGTCGTCCAGCTTCAGCCCGGCGAACGGCGCAGCTGCATCGGGTGCCATGAGCAGCGGGCCACCGCCAATCCCGTCCGGGCCGCCCTGGCGATGCGGCAGCCCCCGCGCCGGATCGAGCCGCCGTCGTGGGGCGCGGTGCCGTTTGATTACGCGAAGGTGGTCCAGCCGGTGTGGGACGCGCAGTGCGTCCGCTGCCATGATCGCCGTGACGCGCGCCAGCTCGACCTCACCGGCACGCTCGATCAGGACCGCGTGCCGGCGTCCTACCGCACCCTCATCACACAAGGCTGGGTGCATTACTTCGACATGGCGTGGAGCCTGCCCCATCACAAGGCCGGGCCGCTGACCTTCGGCACGGTGAAGAGCCGGCTCTGGCCGGTGCTCGACCGCGGGCATCATGGCGTGACGTTGACGCGTGACCAGATGCACCGCGTGAAGTGCTGGATCGATCTCAACTGCCCCCTCTGGCCCGACTATCTCCAGCGGGAACTGCGTCCGGGACCGGCGAAGGAGACGGCCAGCAATCCATGAAAACAAACCGCCCCGACATGCCCCGAATGATCTGAACCCAGAACACGATTATGAAAGCATCACGACTCCAACTCACGGCGCTCGCCCTTTGGCTGGCGGGCTTCCGAACGTTTGCCGCGGCCACGCCGGACGAGGCGCGTTCGTGGCAGCAGCTGCTCGAAAAGGAATGGCTGCTCGAAACGCAGCTGCGCGCCGAGTCCAACCATCCGGAAATGCCTTCCACCCGCGACGACGCCGCGGGTGGCTGCGACGGCGTGACGAACGGCAGGTGGGGTTTCCACACGGGGCAGGACGCCAATCCGTGGTGGCAGGTGGACCTCGGCCAGCCGCAGCCGATCTCGCAGGTGCGGCTGTGGAATCGCGCCGACACCGAAGGCTCCGCCCGGCGCGCCTCGAAGTTTCTCATTCTCCTCTCCCCGGACGGCAAGGCGTGGCGCGAAGTCTATCAGCACAACGGCCAGGTCTTCTATGGCTACCGGATGCCCGACCGCTCGCCGCTGGTGGTGAAGCTGACCAACGCCGAGGCCCGCTTCGTGCGCGTCCAGCTTCCCGGCACGGAATTCCTGCATCTCGACGAGGTGGAAGTCATCGGCCAGCGGGGCGGAAACCTCGCGCTGAACCAGCCCGCCGAGCAGAGCAGCGTGAGCCAGTGGTCCGTGGCGCACCGGATCGCGCGGGAGACGGACTGGCGCGCGGCGACGGCGAAGGCGCTGGAGAATTGTGAACGGATGTTGCGCGACTCCCCCGAGGGCGGGCGGCGGCTCGCGGTGGAAAAACGTTCGCTGGCCCGCGACCTCGCCTCGCTGCCGCCGGATGCCTCCGCGCAACCGCTCTTCCTCCGGGCCCGCGCGCTTCAGCGCCAGCTCACCCTCGCCAGCCCGCTGCTTGATTTCGACGCCATCCTCTTCACCAAGCGCGTGCCCGGCTCGTTCAATCACATGTCCGACCAGTATTACGGCTGGTGGTCGCGGCCCGGCGGGGGCATCCACATCCTGCGCGGGTTCAAGTCCGGCCCGCCCACCGCCGAGTGCCTGACGGACGCGCACTTCAAGGAGCCGGGCAGTTTTCTCCGTCCGGCGTTGAGCCACGACGCGAAGAAAATTCTCTTCGCCTGGTGCAGGCACTATCCGCAGCTGGCGAAGGAACCGGACAAGCTGAACAAGGCCAACGTGCCGGAGGACGCCTTCTACCACGTCTTCGAGATGAATCTCGACGGCTCCGGCCTGCGCCGGCTCACGCACGGCAAATATGACAACTTCGACGCGCGCTACCTGCCGGATGGCCGCATCGTCTTCCTCTCCACGCGGCGTGGCCAGGCCATCCAGGTGGGCAAGGCCAGCGCCGCCGCCACGCTGGCAAGGAACGATCTGCCCGACTGCTACGTGCGCTGCGGCGGCGGGGCGGAGCGGCCCTGCGCGGTTTACACCCTGCACACGATGAACGCCGACGGCGCCGACCTCACGCCCATCTCGCCCTTTGAAATGTTCGAGTGGGAGCCGAGCATCGCGCACGACGGCACCATCCTCTACTCGCGCTGGGACTACGTGGACCGCGACAACATGCCTTACATGAGCCTGTGGTCGATCAATCCCGACGGCACGAACGCCCGGCTCGTCTATGGCAACTACACGAAGGCGCCGCATTGCACGTTCGAGCCGCGCGCGATCCCCGGCTCGCAGAAAATCATTTTCACCGCCAGCGGCCATCATTCACAAACGATGGGCAGCCTCGTGCTGCTCGACCCGGCCATCGGCACGGAAGGCGAGGGGCCCATCACGCGCCTGACGCCCGAGACGCCCTTCCCGGAAATCGAAGGCTGGCCGCGCGCGTTCTACGCAAACCCGTGGCCGCTGTCCGAACGCACGCACCTCGTCGCGTGGGGCGTCGAGGAAAGCGTCCGCGAAGGCCGCACGCGCCCCCGGAACGGCATGGGCCTCTACCTCTTCAACGCCGACGACGGCCTCGAACTCCTCTATCGCGACCCGGAAATCTCCTCGATGTATCCCATCCCGCTGAAATCGCAGACCCCTCCGCCCGCGCTCGCCAGCAGCGTGAAATGGGACGGGCCGCAGGAAGGCCGCTTCCTCGTGGCCGACGTGACGCGCGGCCTGAACACCGTCCGCCCCGGCGACGTGAAGGCGCTGCGCATCGTGGCCGTGCCGGCCAAAACCCAGCCGTGGATGAACCAGCCCGTCCTCGGCCTGACGCACGACGATCCGGGCAAGGCCGTGCTCGGCACCGTGCCCGTCGAGGCTGACGGTTCCGCCTACTTCCGCGCGCCCTCCGGCGTGGCGCTGTTCTTCCAGGCCCTCGATTCCCAAGGCCGCGCCGTGCAGACGATGCGCAGCGCCACGCATGTCCAGCCCGGCCAGACCCTGAGCTGCACGGGCTGCCATGATTCGCGCAAGGACACCCCGCCGCCGGCCGCGCCCCTCCTCGCATCCTTGCGCGAGCCGTCGAAAATCACCGTCGGCCCCGAAGGCTCGTGGACGATGCGCTTCGACAAGCTCATCCAGCCCGTGCTCGACACCCAATGCGTCCGCTGCCACCGCCCGCAAAGCGACGACGCGGAAGCCGCCAAGTTCGACCTCACGCCAGCCCGCGCCTACCAGTCCCTCACGCGTTCCGGCCGGCCGAGCTTGAACGATCTGGTGTTGACCGCGTATCGCGACGGCGTTTCGACCGAAGGCCAGAACCCCGCCCTGCGCAGCAGCGTCCTGCGCCAGCTCACCGATCCCGCCGGCCATCACGGCGTGAAGCTGGACCGCGCCAGCCTCGATCGATTTGTGATCTGGATGGACACCTACGCCCAGCGCCTCGGCACCTTCAGTCCCGAACAGGAGACGGAGATGAAACGGTTGCGCCAGGCGTGGGCGGACTTGTTGATCGACCCGGCCGAACGACAGGAATCGGCGGGGAGATCACAATGAAGACCATGCTCACATTCTGCCTCGTCATCTTCTGCGGCATGTTGGGGTTGCCTGTCCGGGCCGCTGACAAGGCGCCCTCCGCCGAGGTGGAAACGCAATTCACACGGTTGCTCGATGCGCCTCTCCTGTTCGTGAAACGCCATTCCTACACGAACATGCACATCTACGATACCTGCTACAAATGGCCGCCGGGCGGCGGTGGGATCTACATTCTTGAGAATCCTTCCGCGCCGCGGAGCCAGTGGCGCATCCGGGCGATCATCGATCCGGAGACGACCGAGACGCGCGGCCTCGGCGTGTACAGCCACCCGGAACTTTCGTGGGATGGAAAACGCCTGTTGTTCTGTTTCAAAGGCCAGCCCGAGGGCAACACCAGCATTTTCGAGATCGGCGTCGATGGAAAAAATCTCCGGCGTGTGACCGACCCCGGGCCGACGTGCGTTGACTACAAGGGCAACCACAACGGCCAGCACGACACGGCCCCGGCGTACCTGCCCGATGGCCGGATCGTATTTCTGTCCACGCGCCAAAGCGGTCTCGTGCCCTGCAACAACACGGGCGTGGCAGTGCTGCATGTCATGAATGCGGACGGGAGCGACATCCATCCGATCTCGGTCAACTTCGTCAACGAGTTCGATCCGTCCGTGCTGCCAGACGGGCGGATTCTCTACGGCCGCTGGGAATACGTGGACAAGAACGCGCTGACCATCCAATCGCTCTGGACCTGCAACCCCGACGGCGCGCAGGAGACCGCGCTCTACGCGAACAACATGGTTTTCCCGGAAGCGCTCCTCGACGCGCGTCCGGTGCCCGGCTCACCATTGCTGGTCGCCACGCTCGCCAAACACAACGGCCCGCCGCGCGGCTCCATCGCGATCTTGGACCCACGCGGCGGCAAGAACGATCCCCAAGCCCTCACGAATCTTGAGCATCCCCGCAAACCCACCCACGATCTCGGCGACTCCTGCGAGCCGTGGGCTTTGAATGAGGATGTCGTTCTCTTCAGCGGTCGACCGCCCGGCGCGAGGCGCAACGCCATCCAAATGCTGGACCGCGCCGGTCATCGCCTCACGTTGCTCGATGATCCGGACATCTGCCTCCACTCGCCCATGCTCGTGAAGCCCCGAATGGTTCCGTCAGTCATTCCCGACTCCACGAATCGAAAAGCCACGACTGGTCGTTTGCTGGTTCAGGACGTTTATCAAGGCCTCGATGGTGTGAAGCGCGGCGACGTAAAATGGCTTCGCGTGATCGAAGAAACCTCGCGCGTCAGCCCTTCCACGATGGGCGGCAGTCCCTACAACCAGACCTTCCTGGTCAGTGCCGCGCTGGCTTTCAGCGTGAAAAACTACCTCGGCCTCGTGCCGGTCACGGAGGAGGGCTCGGCGTATTTCGAAGTGCCGGCGGGACGCGCCCTTTATCTTCAGGCGCTCGATGGAGACGGCCGCCTCGTCCAGAGCATGCGCACCTTCATCCAGGCGGCGCCCGGCACCACCCGGTCCTGTGTCGGTTGCCACGAGGACAAGTCAAGCGCGCCGCCGGCTGGTCAACAGTTTCAGCAAGTGCTGGCGCGTGCGCCCAGCCGTTTGCAACCCGAATCGTGGGGCGGCGGACCTGTGGATTATCCGACGATGGTTCAGCCGATCCTGGACCGGCATTGCGTGCGCTGCCACGGCGGTGCGCAAGGCATCGGCGCCGGCCTCGATTTGACCGGCGGGTGGACTGAATACTTCAGCATCAGCTACGAGAATCTTGTCAGCCGGCGGGAAAGCCAGCTCGAGGCGTCATTGATCGCCGGCATTGATTGCATGAACGGCACGGCCTTCTGGTCCTCGAAGATTTTCGCCCCGCGCACGCACGGCTCCGGCGCGGCTCCGCTGGCCAGGCTCGTCATGCAGGGTCATGGCACGGCCAAACTCACCCGCGCCGAGCGCGATTTGCTCATGGCCTGGATCGACAGCAATGGGCTTTATCACGGCACTTGGGACTCGACGACGAATGGTTGTGCAACCAAGGGCTGGAAAGCCACCCGCGGCGAACTGATCGCCGAAATGCAAAAAAGCACCTGTGCCTGCTGCCACGGCGACGCGAACGGCAAGGTGACTCTGTTTGAAGAAGACTGGATCAACCTCGAACACCCCGAATTGAGCCGCATCCTCCGCGCTCCGTTGCCGGCGGACGCGGACGGGTTCGGACTGGGTCTTTGCCGCGGCCGCGAAGTGGACCCCAAGCGCCAGCGCGTCCGCCAGCTCGTGGATGGCTACGCCCATGGCGTGAAGCCCGTCGAAGCATTCACGCGCCGGACCTTCAGCGCTCCGGATCGTTCCGGCACGCTTGTGGTCAGCTTCCCGTCCACCCAGAGCGGGGGTTACCAGTCCATGCTCGCGATCATCCGCAAGGGTCAACAACTCGCCCTGGCCGGGCCGCGCGTGGACATGCCCGGGGCAAAGATTGTCCCCGGCGAAAGCCGGCAGCTCATCGCGCTTTCCCTGCCGGAGCGATTGCCGGCGTTGCGCGCGACGGCAAATGCGGGCGGCGTGCTCCTGTCGTGGGATCGCCGTGCGGACATCACCGGGTTAACGTTTGAATTGCATCGCAGCGCCGAGCCTGGCTTTGCGCCTGACGAAACGACCCGATTGGTTTCTCTGACCCGGTTCGACTACCTTGATCCAGCCGCGCCTCCGGGCGAGCAACACTATGCCTTGACGTTGACCGCCGGGGATCGAAGCAGCCCGCCCGTCCGCACAACCGTCACCGTGGGCAGGAATTTGAAGACCGCCAACGCGCGCCTCCCCGACGGGCGCGAGCACGCCATCCGGATCGGTGCAAGGGATCGTTGACCGCCATGACATTCCTCGCACGCGACGAACCGCGGTTCGTCGCGTTGCGGCCTGCCGGTCAGTGGTAGTAGAGGTGGTCCGCGGAGACGCGGTGCGCGTCACCAGCGTGGGAACGGCGTTCGTTCCCGGACGCGAACGGGCAAATCGTCGCCGGGCCTGTAATCGGAAACCAGGCTTTCCTCTTCCATCACGGCGTGTGGCACGCCGAGCGCCCGATGGCCCAGGAGGTTGATTCCAGACACGTATTTCGCCGCGCCGGTCTGCATCGTGTCCGCCACGCGCACCAGTTCACGAAACCAGTTCGGGTAGCGATCCGTGAATTTCAATTCCAGGATGACAAAATCGCGGTAGGCGTGCGCGGGATTCGTCATGGCGGTTTTTATCAGGCCGCGCGGGTTCGGCTCGATCAGAACCTGCCGGTCCATGGTCACGCGCACTTCATCGTCATCGCTCACGTAGGCTTCGCGCAGATAAAAGATATGGGTCATCGGAACGGCGTGCAGCTCGGTCATCAGCCTTTGGAAATGCTGAATCGCCCCGACGCTCTTGGGGCTTTTGCTGGTCAGATCCGAGTCCTCCGGAAAGAAGCCCGAGAGGATCTTCGGCACCGAGGCGTGGTGAACCCCGCCGCGCTGTTTTTGGATGATGTCCTTCATGCGGCGCTTGATCTCAAAAAAGACCGGCGTGCCGGGCTTGTCGCTGTAGTAGCGGACTCTCAGCTTGAACCGGTTTTTGTCGCCGTTGATTGTCCGCCAGTAGAGGTCCAGGGCGGTGGAATCAAGGTAGAGGCTGTGGACGGGATAGGAATAGTTCGGTTTGCCCACGCTGTTCTCGTCCATGTTCAAATAGCACATGACGAAATCACGGACGCGGAGGGCGGTTTCTTCGCTGACGAGATATTTCAGCTCGAAACGGGAGGCTTGCATACGATCGCGGCTCATAAATCAGGAAAAGAAATTGTTGCTGGCTGAACTCAGACTGCGTTTTCTCACGGCCCGGCCGTGCGGCAGTCGCTGTTGGCGGTTGCAAAGGCGTTCGCAAGTGAACGTTGGGAGAAGGCTCGTGGAGCCGGAGATCATTTCCGGTCCCGTGCGAAGGACGAGTCCCGAGGGCGGGCTCGATTTGAGGATCAGATGAGGAGCAACGTGGTGCGGATGCCGTGCGGACGTCCGCCCGGTGACAAGGCGGGCCGATGCAGCCACCCGTCCGGCAGAACAGGCGCGGCCACCCATGAAACCTGCCCAAGGCTTGAAACAACGCCCGTCGTGGCGCAGGCCGGTTTGGAGTGGGAGAAGTCGTCCGATTCTTCGATTTCACACGCCTCAAGGACCGGCGTCATCCGGGGCCGCGCATTGGCGTGGTCACCGTTGTCCCAGGAACAGGCGGTGCTCGATCGGGAAAGTTCAGGAGCGGGATGTTGCGGCTGAAGTTGCGCCGGGCCCGTGGTGCTTTCAGCACCGGACAGGCTGCCGCAGAGCACGGACGCCAGCACCATCAGCCAATAACACAGCGCCTTCATTTGAATGGGGCGAGGGAGCAAGCGAGGCGTTGTCATCTGAGATGGCAACAGACTACTGCTCCCAAGCGCGTCCGCAACCGGAAACTGGTAACGGCGGGACGGCAGTTCGCCTCATTCCAGTCCGGACGGGACGATGCAGCCGGACACCGCGAACTGTAGCCTGGCCCGAAGCTTCCCTACGCGGATACGAACGGTTTGGTTCATCGAATGTTTGTCAAAAAAGCGAAGGCCACCTGACGGTGGCCTTCGTGGTTTTCGGAAGAACTCGTTCGGACCCGCGCTAGGGTTGCAACGGTTTGATCGCCTCGACCGCGAAGAACTGATAGGCATCCGCCGTCGGAGGCAGATCCTGTGTCGTGGAGGCGCCGGCGCCTGGCGGGATCAGGCCGAGGCCGCTGTCGGGCCACGGGAACGGCACGCCGAGGTCGCCGGTGCCATGCACGCGATACAGGCGGGTCGGACGGCTCGTCCAGGTCAGCCCGGTGGGAGAAACCGGCGTCGCCTTCACGATGCTGGTGATGCGGAGCACGCTGTTCGGATCGACGGGACTGGTGTCCGCATCGAACTCTTCCAGGTTGGACATGCCATCGCCATCATTGTCGCCGCCGCCGTTGAGGATGCCGAGATTGGCGGCGAACTGGAGTTCCCACATGTCCGGAATGCCATCCCCATCCGTGTCCGACCCGCAATCCATCGTGTCCGTCTGGACGAACCCCTGGGCGGTGCTGAGGCTGATCCACCCGCAGTTCGCGCTCCAAACGTAGCCGCTCAGCCGGCCGGTGAGCAGGTCCACCCTCGGCCCGTCATAAACGGAGCCGTCCGACGCGCGATTGGTGAACGTCAGCCATCCGATGTTCGCGCCGTAGGCGTAGCCGGTGAGATTGCCGGCCCCGTCGTGGTTCACGCCAAAGTCAGCGGCTGAATCATTCCCGTAACGGACGCCACTAACTGGCGTGCCGTCGCCGAGCGAAATCCAGCCGGCGTTGGCGGCGTAGATGGAACCGGAGCAGACGAACGCGCCGATGACGGCCCCGCTGGCCACATCGCCACGCCAGTCCATCCAACCGAGGTTGGCGCCATAGGCGTACCGGTTCACCGCGTTGATGGTCGTCGCGGCGTGGGCGGAGGCGCCGCACATCGCACACGTCATCAACACAAGGAGGAATCCCTTCATAATCGACCTTTCGTTTCAGGGCCCGGATCGCGCGGGTGAAAGCCCGCCCGAACAGGCGCCCCGCGATTAGAAGGAGAAGTTCGCCCACGGCGCCGTGCTGGCGAAGCCGATGCCCGGGCTGGCCACGATGGCCGCCGAATTGTTCCCGGCGGCAATCGAATAGGGCGTCGTGTTGCCCGCCGCCGTGTTCCGGACGATCAAGTTGCCGGTGCCGTTGACATCGATGCCGATGGCATTGTCGGTGACATGATTCCCATCGATCCGATTGTCCGATCCGGTCACCAGAATGCCGACATCACCCGCCGTGACCGCATTCTGGTCGCAGGTGTTGTTCACGATGCGGGAGTCGTCCCCCACGTTGATGCCCGTCCGGTTGTCGCGGGCCGTGCAGCCGGTGATCGTCGCGCCAAACGCGGCGATGATCCCGTTGGTGGCGTTGGCCGTGGCCGTGCAGGCGGTGACGGTGCTGCCGCTGCTGGCGCTGATGCCGTTGGTGTTCGAATACGCCGTGCAATTGACCACCGTGCTGCCGGTCGACGCCGAGATTCCGATGCGTCCGTTGTTGTAGGCGGAACTGGTGGCGACCGTGCTGCCGGAGGAGGCGACGATGCCATCCAACGTGTTCTCCGAGGCGGCGCTGTCCGTAATGGTGCAACCGGTACTGGTCGTGATGCCAGTGCCGCGATTCGCGCGGGCGGTCACGCCCTTGATGACCGCTCCGTTTCCACCTTGCAGGCCGTTGGCGGTGTTGTTCGCCACGCGCAAATCAGTGAACGAGCTGTTGTAGCTGGAGCTGGCCTGAATGCCGTCGGAACCCCAGTTCCGCACCGATCCATTCCGGATCACGATGTTCGTCCGGCTTCCGCTGACGCTGATGCCGTCCAGCGAACCCGGGACGCCGAGCAGACTGTGCCCGGCCAGATCGATGGTGATGTCATTGGTCATGATGGTGATTCCGTTGCGCGTGCTGGAGCCGGTCAACGTCCCGGCCAGCTTGATCTCGGCGGGCCAGAGAATGTTCTCGGGAATCTGGCCGAGGATCAGGCTCAACTGGTTGCCCGCCACGATGACGTAGTTCGTGTCATTTCGAATCACCGTGTTGTTCAGCACCACGTTGTTGGCCACGCCAATCCAGAGGCCGCGGACGTTCTCAGTGAGCGTGTTGTTGTCGATCCGGTTGTTGTTGCCCACGACGTGAATGCCCGATTGCCCGCGGTTGGCCCCATCATCATCACAGGCGTTCTGGGAGACCAGGCACTCCTGGCTCACCTGGATGTTGTCGCCGAGATTGTCACGGCAGGAATTGTTCACGATCGTGCAGCCGAACGTCGCCTGGATGCCATCGCCGCCATTGTTGCGCGTCGTGCAATCCCGCACCGTGCTGCCGCCGCCCACGCGGATGCCGTCCGCCGACGGCGTCGACGCGGTGCCAGTGTCGTTCGCATTGCAACCCGTCAAGCTGCTTTGATCGAGCACCGTGACGCCCGCGACGGCGTTCGACCGGACAAAACAATTCTTCACAATCGTCTGGCCG
>JBDHQG010000067.1:0-11556 GCA_039806925.1 Limisphaerales bacterium | reverse complement strand
GACGCCCACCGCCTTGCCCGTGCATTGCTCCAGCAAGGAACCGGGCGGAATGTCCTTCGTCCCGCTCGTCGCGTGGTAACTGATCTCCTTCGCCGCATGTTCGAGACTCCACGAGCGCAGCGCGAAGAAGTAGGTGGCGACGATTTGATCATCAAGCTTCGGCGCGGGCCGGGCAGCGAGACGTTCCGAGATGATGCGGCGGAGCAGCACTTCCCGCGCGTCGGCGTCGTGCCAGAGGGACTGGAGGGCGGAGCTGTTGAGCGTCATGGGGAATAGATTGCTGGGAATCGTTTACCACGGATGGACACAGATGCACACGGATAGAAACAAAAGAGCGCGACCAGAACCGTCATATCGAATCCGTGTTCATTCGTGTCCATCCGTGGTTAAAAACTTTCGAACAAATCATGCGTCGGCCATTCTTTCACCGCCGCGGCAGCACGATGCAGCGCCGGGTCGATGGCTCCATCCGGCAGCTTGGAATTCTCCGAACGTTGATTGAAGAGAACCGCCCAGCTCAAACCATCCCAGCGCCGCACCAGCAGCGTTGCGGTGCCGGGCAGGCTGCCGCTGTGCCAGTAGTTCGCGCGCCCGCTGGCCGCGTGCGGACGCACCATCCAGCCGCAGCCGTAATACGCGTCCGCCAGCTTGCCGGCTTCATCACGCCACGCGGGCGGCTCCGGCGGCGCATACATGGTGCGGAGGGTTTCAGCCTTCAGCAGCGGGCTGGCGTTCGGGTCATCAAGCGCGGCGGCGAACCGCGCGAGGTCCACGGCGGAGGCAATCCAGCCGCCATGCGCGTCCATCGCTTCGAGATGAAACCCGCCATAGGGCCACGTCACCCGACGCGGGCCGTCGGGAAAAATGTTGTCGGTAAGCTCATCATCCTTTGTGTAGTAACGCGCTTCATCCTTCGCCTGCCTGCCATCCAGCGTCGCACCGATGCGCATGCGACGAATACCCGCCGGCGCAAGGACTTGCTTCTGCATGAACTGCTCGTAGGGCTGGCCGGAAATCATTTCGATGATTCGCCCCAGCGCGCAATAGCCGAAGTTCGAGTAGGCGTAGCGCTGGCCGGGATCAAAATCCAGCGGCTTGCCCAGCATGTAACGAATGACCGCCTCAGGTTTGGCCGGCGCCGCTGTGCCCGTGGCCTCGGCGATGCGCGTCGCACGAAACATCGGGTCGAAACTTTTGTCACGATCCCAGCCACCAGTGTGCTGCAAGAGCTGTCGCACCGTGATGCGCGTCAGACGCGGGTCCACCTGCTGGCCGTCCTTGAGCAGCGGTTTCGCGCGCACGATGTCGAACGCTTTCGCCTCAAGCGAGAGCTGGCCACCCTCCACCAGCTTTAGCACCCCCACCGCCGTGAACGGCTTGGAGATGCTGGCGATGCGGAAAAGTGACGCGGGCGTTGCAGGAATCTTCCTCTCGCGATCCGCCCAGCCGTAGCCTTTTGCGTAAACCAACCGTCGATCCTTCACCACCGCCAGCGCGCCGCCGGGAACGCTGCGCGCGCCCATGAAGGCATTCACCTCCCGGTCAAACGCCTCGGCAACTCCCGCTACAGACGATGCGTCGAATCGGAGGCGGTGAGCGCAGGAGGTCGCCACACCGGCGAGCGTCACAGCGCTCATGCGCACGAAACCGCGTCGATTGATCAGCAGCGGCGAATTCACTTCGGCTCCGGCCAGTTCAGGTGCTTATGGAGGAAACGATACGTGCCCTGGCCGTTGATCGTGTGCGGGCCGTTGAAGAACTCGATCTCCGTCCGATCCGCGATGCCGAGCTTCGCGTAGAATCGCCGCACGCGGGCGTATTCGTGCGCGACCCATTCGTCGGGCGCGACGCCGTCGTGATGCCCGCGCTCGACCATGAACGGCCGCGGCGCGATCAGCGCGGCCATCTCGGCGTAGTTGAACGTGTGCGCGAGATTGAACTCGTACATGTCGTACTCGATCGTGTAGAGGTAGCTGTAGGGCGACTCCACCGTGGCGCATTTCGTGGCCCATTCGTTGAAGTCCGCCGAGCAGATCGAAAGGCAGTAACGATCCAGCAACGCCGGCACGCGCATCGCCGTCTTGCCGCCGTAGCTCAGGCCGTAGAACCCGATGCGCTTCGCATCCACGAACGGCTGCTCGGACAGCCAGTCGAGGATGCGTTCGTGCTGCGCCGTGATCACGGAGAAGAGCGAGCGACCGGTCGCATTCGCCTGACGTTGCAGCACACGGAACTTATCCACGCCGCGATACGGATTGTGCGGTGCGAAGACGATGAACCCGCGCTCCGCCAGCCGCGCCGAGAACGCCTTGTAGGAACCGTAAGCACCGGACTTCGTGTCGTCGGTGATGGTGTCCGCCGGCACGCCTTCGAGTCCGTGCTGGGTGACTACGACCGGCCGACGCTCACCGGGCTTGAGATCCTTGGGCAGCAACAACACGCCCCACGCGAAGACATCCGGCCACACGTCGAGCATCACGTCGTAGCCGGTCCACTTCTCCTTGTCGTAGATCTTTCGCGAACGCGGATTCGCCGGCAGCGTGGCGGCGGGGAAGCGACCGATCACGTCGTCCCACAAGTTCGAGCGCAACGGCGGAATCGCCGCCGTCCAAACGTCCGCCTCGGTGGCCTTGATTGGTTTCCAGAACGATTCGTCGCGCTTCCGTTGCGAAGCGCGCAGGAGCCGCTGCGTGAAGTCCACCAGCTCGCTGACCTGCCGCTTCTGGCGTTCCGCGGAGCTGAACTGCACGCCGCGCGCATCCTTCAACGCCGCACCGGGTGGCTTTGGCTCACCGGCGATTTCCAATCGCTTGAGCAACTCCGCCAGCGCGCGGTCGCCGCAGGGGCCAATCGTCGCGCCTTCGTTGGCGTGCAGGAACCGGATGTGATTCGTCAGCGGCTTCACGAGATCACGCGCGCGGTTCACCTCGTAATCCACCGTGTTGAAATCCGGCGTGCGCCATTTGCCGGACGCCGCGCCACTGCGACCGGCCTGTGCCTTGGGCGGGCCATCGATGGTCGGCGCATCACTATGCTCGACGATCAACGCGCGCGGCGCAATGAGACTCGCGATCTCCGCGTCGCCGAACTCGCGCAGCAGCCCGAAGACATTGCGATAGATCGGCTCCGACCAGACGCCGTCGCGGTTGTCGAAATAGCCACTGACCAGCGCGACCTCGATGCGCGGATCGATCGCCGCCGCGTAGAATGCAATCAACGCGCCTTCGCCGTAACCCGCCACGCCGATTCGCTGGCGTCCGGCACCGAGCCTCGTCTGCTCCGCTTCAAACCAATCCACCGCCGCGAGCACCTTCTGCACCTCGTAGCCGATGACGTGCCGGCCCAGCTCGAACGCCTGGCGATAAACCCATTCGCGATGCGGCAGGTTTGTGAAGCGATTGATGGCCGCGTTGCCGGACCACGTGTCCTTGCGATCAATCAACGTCGGCACGAGCACGAGACAGCCATGTTCGGCCAGACGCCGCGCGAGTTGATTCTCCGGTGCAACCCCCGGCGCGAGACCGCACAACATCTCCGGCGTTTGATCCGCGTCGGGCAACACGACCAGGCGCGCGGCGACCGAACCTTTTGGCTGGAGCAGGAGCCCCTCGCCATGCACGCCGTCAAACACCGGCCAGCGCACGGCGCGAATTGTGAAGGCGGCCGTCTCTGCCACCAGCGACGGCTCCAGGGTGGTTTCGACGAATTCGAGTTCCGTCACCGTCCGCCGCGCATCGACGGCGCCAATCATTGTCCGGAAACGTTCCCGGTTCGGAGCGACGGATTTCTCGAAAGCATCCCGGGAGGAAAAGTCCGGTTCCCATCGCGTGTGCCGATTGGTTTCCGCCGACTCGATCTCCCGAAGCAGGAATTTCCCGATGCCCTCGACCATCTGCGTGGAAAGATCGCCCTGGATCGTGAGCAGTTTGGTGCCGGGCAAGCCGGCCTCCTGCGCCGCGAAAAGGCTGGGAATCCCCAATAACGACAGGCAGAGGAACGAGTGGAACGTTTTCATGCACTTGATGCCGGCATCATTGGAGAAGCGCAAAAGGGCTGTCGAGTGAAACATGCAAAACAGCCGTTGCCGGGCGTGTCTCCCCAGGCCAGAGAGTTTGAATGTCCTGGCCGGTCATCCAGTCAATCCACCCGTCATGCACCCAGCGATTCGTTTCACCTCTGTCGCGCTCGTCGGTTTCCAAATCGTCGCAGCGCCCTCGTCGTTCGCCCAGGAAACCCAGAAGCCGGCCGAAAAACCGAAACCGTCGGGCCCTGTTCCCAGCGGCCCGCAAACGGACGGCGCCTTTCGCAAGGTCATCCTTGATGGCGACTTGCTCGTGAACGGCGAGTGGCAGGACACCGTCAAGGATCCGATGGAGATGGCGGTGGCGCCGGATGGTCGCGTGCTCTGGGCGGAACGCGCCGGCGTGGTGAAGATGTGGAAGCCGGAGACAAAGTCCACGGTGGAGATCGCACGCATCAAGGTGTTCACCGGACAGGAACGCGGGCTGGAGGATGGCCTGCTCGGCATCACCATCGATCCGAACTTCGCGAAGAACGGCTGGGTGTATCTGAATCATTCCATCCCTGAAACCACCAAGGACGAGAAGGGGCACAAGCAGGGCATCATCCGCGTCTCGCGCTTCACGTTGAAGGGCGAACAGCTCGACTTGGATTCCGAGAAGAAGATTCTCGACATCCCGACGCAGCGCGACGAGTGCTGCCATGTCGGCGGCTCGCTGGGCTTTGACGCGGCGGGAAATCTTTTTGTCGCGATTGGCGACAACACGAACCCGTTCGATTCCGACGGCTTCTCGCCGACGGACGAACGGCCCGGTCGCTCCGCGTGGGACGCGCAGAAGTCCTCCGCGAACATGAACGATCTGCGCGGCGGCATCAGCCGCATTCACCCCGAGCCGGATGGCAGCTACACGATTCCGAAGGGCAACCTCTTCTCGCCCGGCACGCCCGGCACGCGACCGGAAGTTTACGTGAAAGGCACGCGCAATGGTTTCCGTCTCTCCGTGGACCAGCGCACCGGCATTCTTTATTGGGGCGACGTGGGTCCGGACGCCGGTGGCTTCGATCAGAAGCGCGGCCCGGGCGGGTTCGACGCCGTGATGCAGGCGAAAACGCCGGGATTCTTCGGCTGGCCGTATTCGCGTGGCGACAACAAGGCGTATGCGAAAGTTGATTTCGTCGCCCGCGCGGAATACTCGAAGACTCGCACCGAGTATGACAAAGCCAGGTCCGCCCACGACAAGGCGGTGAAAGCCGCGAAAGAGAAGGGCGAGCCGGCTCCAGCTGCGTTTGAACTGAAGCCGCCGGTGTCTTATTCGGCGGGCGAGCCGAAGTTCTTCGATCCGGCCAGGCCCGTGAACACGTCGCCGAACAACACCGGCGTCAAGGAACTGCCACCAACTCAACCGGCGTTCATCTGGTATCCGAACGGACAATCCACGCGCTTCCCGGTCGTCAACGCCGGCGGCGGACGCACGGCGATGGCCGGCCCGGTTTATTACTACGACGAGAAGCTGAAATCCCCGCACAAGCTCCCGAAGGAATTCGACCGCACGCTGTTCATCTACGAATGGTCGCGGAACTGGATCATCGCCGTGCATCTCGACGAGCAGAGCAACATCGCCAAGGACGCGAACGGCAAGCCGCGCATGGAACGCTTCTGCCCGAACATGACCTTCAAGCGTCCGATGGACATGGAGCTCGGCCCGGACGGCTGCCTCTACCTCATCGAGTTCGGCACGGCATGGGGGAACAACAAGGACACGCAGATCGTCCGCATCGAACACACCGGCGGCGCGGATCACGCCGCGAAGTGAGCGTCTCTCCGGCAAGATGCCGGCGGCACGCTGGGCTTGATCACTGTTTCAACAGTGGATCATCAATGCTCTCCTGCCATTCCGTGAGGCGTTTTTGCAGCCGCGCCTTCGTCTTGGCGAACTCAGGCATGGTGTAGAGGTTCCGCAACTCGCCGGGATCATCGCGCAGATTAAACAGCTCGTCCGCGCCTTCCGCCGTGTGACGTACGAGCTTCCAGTCGCGCGTGCGGATCATCCGCATCGAGTCCTTCGCGTCGTTTTGCAGATCGTATTGCGCGAAGATGGCGCGGTGCGGCGTGAAGGTTTTTCCGCGCAACAGCGGGGATAGATCCACGCCCCGCTGCGGAGCGTCTGCCGGGAGTTTCACGCCAAGCATCCCGAGCACCGTTGCGTGGGTGTCGATGTTGGAGACGCGTTGCGGGAGGCGCTGGCCGGGTTTCGTCACGCCGGGCCAGCGAACGATCCACGGGATGCGCAGCGATTCCTCGAACATGTTCGGGCGCGTCTGGCGACCGGCGCCGGCCACCTTGTCGATGCGATACGCATTGCCCTTCGTGTGCAGGCCGTGATGGCCGATCATGTAGCCGTGGTCGCTGGTGAACATCACGATGGTGTTCGTGGCGAGGTTGAGCCTGTCCAGCAGCGCCAGAAGCCGGCCGAGGTTCCGATCCACCGAATGAATCGCCGCATAGTAGGCACGGGTCCATTCCTTGACCTGGGCGGCATTCGTGCCCGAAGCAATCGGCACCGTGGGATCAAGGTTCGCGAAAGGCGCGGCATCGGCGTCCGGCACCGGCCCGTAGGGCAGGTGCGGCTCGCGATAATGAACCAGCAGCGCAAACGGCGCGGCGCGGTTCGTTTCGATGAACCGCAGCGCGGCGTCCGTGAGAATGTCCGCCCCGAAGCCCTCCACGATTTGGAGCCTGCCGTCCAGCTCCAGCTCGGGATCCTTCGGCTTGAAACTCCCGCCGAGCGCGCCGAAGAACGTGCCGAAGCCCAGCCGCGTCGGGTGATTGGTGGGCTGCGAGCCGAGATGCCATTTGCCGATCAATCCGGTGCGCCAGCCGTTCTGTTGAAGCAATCGCGGCCACGTCACCGCGTTGGCCGGCAGGCCGAGGCCGTCCTGCCCCTGCTTCGGTGTGATCCAGTCCGTGATCCCAAGCTGTGTTCCGTAGCGTCCGGTGAGGAACGCCGCGCGGCTTGGGGAACAAACGGGCGTGCAGGCAAACGCATTCGTGAAACGCGCGCCCTCGCGCGCCAGGCGATCGATGTTCGGCGTCCGCGATTCCTTGTTGCCGTACGCGCCGACGGACCATTCGGACTGATCGTCCGTGACGATGGAGAGGAGGTTCATCCTCGGCACGGCCGCCGCCGACAACGCCGGGAACACCGCCAGGCACAGGCACGACATCAACAGCCCGAAATCTCGAATCTGTCTCAATGCCCGCATTGTCCGTTTCTTCATAAACTCGATGGACCGTCCGTGAACTTGGCGGATGCTCGCCCAACAAACGGGGCGGCGCAAGCACTGCGGCCGCCGTTCTGCGCCCCGCGCCCCGGGGCCGACGCAGACGCCGGGAAACGCCGCAATCACCTGGGCGTCTGTTCTCATTAGCACCCGGCTTGAGCCGGGTGACCGGTGGCCGACGGTTTTGTCCGAGCCGCTTCAGCGGCTTCACCCTCCGAAAAGCTGTTGAAACAGCTCTTCCTTCGCCCCGGCCCCAAACACCCGGCTGAAGCCAGGTGCTCATGAGATGGGATCAATGCGTCAGCCCTGAGCCGCGCCCCGCGCAACCTTGCGTTCCCGGCGGATTCTCCTACCTTCGCGCCCGATGCCGAACCTGTTGGAAAAGTTTGAAGCCAGCGCCGCCGCGCGTCTCGACGGCTGCTCGCCGACCGCGGATCTGGCGCGTTACAAGACCTTCCTGAAGGTCGAGTCGCACCGTCTGAAGATGCGCCACCGCGCCGGCACCGGCGGGCGCGAGATCTGCCAGGGACGTTCGATGCTGGTGGATGTGCTGATCCGCCAGCTCTGGAACACCGCCAAGAGCAGCCTGTCCGAGCAGGCGCAGAAGGAGTTCCCGCAAGTCGCCCTCGTGGCCCTGGGCGGTTACGGGCGCGGCGAGCTGAATCCGCTGAGCGATCTCGACATCATGTTCCTGCACTACGGCCAGGTCGTGGTCGGCACCAAGCCCCTGCCTTCGCTGGCCAAGCTGATGGACGGCATTCTCATGCCGCTGTGGGATCTCGGCTTCAAGGTCGGCCACTCCGTGCGGACGATTGCCGAATGCGTGGAGGCCGCGAACTCGAAGTCCGATCCGAAGAGCATGGAGAGCAAGACCGCGCTCATCGAGGCGCGGCTGGTCGTCGGCGACGCAAAGCTGTTCGAGAAGCTCCAGAAAACCGTCGTCGCCAAGTGTGTCGATGGCTTCGAGGATCAATACATCGCCGCGCGCATGATCGATCAGTCCGAGCGCCGCGCGAAGTTCGGCAACTCCGCCACCATGCAGGAGCCGAACATCAAGAACGGCTGCGGCGGCCTGCGGGACGTGCAAACCTGCACTGGATGACGTTCTTCAAATACCGCACGCGCACGCTGGAGGAAATGGAGAAGCGAGAGTTCATCACCGCGTCGGAGCGCAAGCAGCTGGAGACGGCCTACGACTTCCTCCTCACGGTGCGGAACGAGATGCACTACCTCTCCACCTCGCCGAAGTATCCCTCGGACAACCTGACCAAGGCGCTCCAGCCCACCGTCGCCACGCATCTCGGCCACACCGAGCGCTCGCCCAGCAGGCGCCTGGAGAAATTCATGCGCGACCTCTACAACCACATGCGGAACGTCTTCCTGCTCACCCGCACGCTGGAGGAGCGCCTCGCCCTGCTGCCGCCCAGGCAGGCGCTGCTGCCGGATCTGCGCAAGCTCGGCCGTTTCATTCCCGCGCCGTTCAAGAAGGCCCCGCCGCAGGTCATCGACGGCTTCAAGTTCGTCGGCGACCAGATCCAGATCGTCTCGGGCCGCGTCTTCAAAGACCAGCCGCGTCGTTTGATGCGCGTGTTCCTCCATGCGCAGCAACGCGGGCTGAAGCTCCATCCCGATCTCGCCCAGCTCATCCGCAAGGAGCTGCCGCTGGTGGATCGCAGCTTCCTCTACGACGAGCACGTCCGCGAGACGTTCCTCGAGATCATGAACCAGCGCGGCAACGTCGCGCCGGTGCTGCGCGCCATGCACGAGGTCGGGCTCCTCGGGAAATACATCCCGGAATTCGGAAAGCTCACCTGCCTCGTCCAGCACGAATTCTATCATCAATACACCGCGGACGAGCACACGCTCCAGTGCCTGGCCCAGCTCGACAAGGTCTGGGAATCACAGGAGCCGGTCTACAACAACTACGCCGACATCTTCCGCGAGATCGACCGCCCGTTCATCCTCTACCTCGCCCTCCTGCTGCACGACGCCGGCAAGGCGCTGCACACCGGCGACCACGCCGATGTCGGATCGAAGATCGCCCTGCGCGTCGCCAAGCGCCTTGAGCTCGACGGCGCCACCACGCATTCGCTCCGCATCCTCGTCGAGCAGCACCTGACGATGGCCATGATTTCGCAGCGCCGCGATCTGGAGGATCAATCCGTCATCAAGCACTTCGTCGGCATCGTGCAGACGCCGGACAACCTCCGGATGCTCGCGCTGCACACCTACGTGGACTCGATGGCCACGAGCGACAAGCTGTGGAACGGCTTCAAGGACCTGCTCCTGTGGTCGCTCTACCAGAAGGCCATGCAGGTGTTGCAGGGAGGCACCGACTTCATCCGCGCGGAGGAGAAGCAGCGGCAGCTGCTCACCGAGGAGGTGTCGCAGATGCTGCCGCGCACGTTCAACCCTGACGAAGTCGAGGCGCATTTCAACACGCTGCCATCGCGCTATTTTCAGATTCACCAGGCGAAGGAAATCTTCGCCGACCTCGCGCTCGCGCACCGCTTCATGCACCAGCAGATCGAGGAGGAGGACAAGGCGCTGGAGCCGGTCATCGCCTGGCACAACGAGCCGGACCGCGGCTACACCACCGCGAAAATCTGCACCTGGGATCGCGCCGGCCTCTTCAGCATCATCACCGGATCGTTCAGCGCGGCGGGCATCAACATTCTCAGCGCGCGCATCTTCAGCCGCGGCGACGGGATCGTCATCGACACCTTTGACATCACCGACGCCACCGCCGGCGGCGTGATCCACCGCGAGGAGCGCGAGCGTTTCGAGCGCATCCTCAAGCAGGCGCTCGTCGAGCAGGGGCCGGACTTCCGCGCGCTCATCGCCCGGCGCAAGACGGCGCGGCCGCTGTATCAATCCCTGCCCGGCGAACGCCTGCCGACGCGCATCTTCTTCGACAACGACACCTCCGAGCGCCGCACGGTGATCGACCTCGAAACGGAGGATCACCTGGGCCTGCTCTACGCGGCGGCCAACGCGCTCACCGAGGCCGGCCTCGACATCTCGCTCGCCAAGATCTCGACGGAGAAGGGCGCGGCCATCGACAGCTTCTACGTCTCGGAACTCGACGGCCAGAAGATCACCGACCCGCAGCGTCAGCGGTTCATCGCCGAGAAGCTCCTGGCCGCCCTGCGCACATTGTCCTGATTGGAACAACAAGCCGCCGCCGGCGAGATGCCGGCGGCGCGATTCGCTCATTCCTGCGATTAACCGCTGCTCCCGCTCAATAGTCTTGATCGGAACCGCGCGCAGACGTTTGATCGCGCCATACTGTTTATGGCGCTGAATCCTGAAGTGTTGCCCCGGCTGCGATCCATCGTGGGGGCGGAAAACGTCCTCACCGCAAAGGAAGATCTCATCCCCTACTCGTTTGATGGCACCGCCGCGCTCCAGCAGATGCCCGGCTGCGTCGTGTTCGCGCGGAACAAGGACCAGGTTCGCAACCTCCTCCTGCTCGCGAACGAAACGAAAACACCCGTCGTCACCCGCGGCTCCGGCACCGGCCTGAGCGGCGGCAGCCTGCCGGCGCAGGGCTGCATCGTGCTCTGCACGGTGAAGATGAGCGAGATTCTCGAAGTCGATCGCGCGAACCTCACGATGCTTGTCGAGCCGGGCGTGACCACGCTGCAAATCGCCGATGCCGCCACCGCCGTCGGGCTGTTCTATCCGCCGGATCCCGGCTCGATGAAAATCTCGACCATCGGCGGCAACGTCGCCGAAAACTCCGGCGGCCTGCGCGGCTTGAAGTACGGCATCACGCGCAACTACGTCATGGGCCTCGAAGTCGTGCTGCCCGACGGCGAGGTGCTCTGGACCGGCAACAAGTGCGTGAAAGACGTCGCCGGTTATTCGTTGCGGGATCTGTTCGTCGGCAGCGAGGGCACGCTCGGCGTCATCACCAAGGTGTTGCTCCGGCTCATCCCCAAGCCCGCCGCGAAGAAGACGATGGTCGCCACCTTCAACGCGATGGACCAGGCCGCGCAATGCGTCTCCGACATCATCGCGGCGCAGATCATCCCCTGCACGCTGGAGTTTCTCGACCGCACCACGATTCATTGCGTCGAGGATTTCGCCAGGGTCGGCCTGCCGCTCGATTGCGAGGCGCTGCTGCTCATGGAAACGGACGGCCATCCCGCCGTGGTGAACGAGGAGGCCGCCCGGATGGAGGAAATCGCCCGCAAGAACGGCGCGCTCGAAGTGCGCGTCGCCAAGGACGACGCCGAAGCGACCAAGCTC
>JBDHQG010000001.1:0-42652 GCA_039806925.1 Limisphaerales bacterium | reverse complement strand
CGCGATCGCAAGGCCATCAATCACGACGCGCACTTCAAGCAGCTCCGGCGCGATGTCACGGCGTTCCTGCTCGACTCGAAGCACGACCTGAAGACGACCGTGACGCGCAAGCTCGTGCTGCCGGACATCGAGCCGGAGGACTTGACCATCGTCCGTTCGCTCGGTGAGCGGCGCACCGCGCCGAGGCGCTCGCGCGAAATCCAGGAGGAGAAGATCGAGGTGTGACGCGATGACGACTTTGACTCCAATGATTTCAAAGACCACGGCGTTCTCATTAGCACCCGGCTTCAGCCGGGTGTCGTTGCCGCGTCGGGGTCCAAACCGTTTCAACGGTTTTCCGAGCCGCGCTGAAGAAGCCGTTGAAGCGGCTGGAGTTCGTCCGAATCTGAACACCCGGCTAAAGCCGGGTGCTAATGAGATCGCAACACTGCGGATCGAATCTTCTTCGAGCACCCGGTCTGCGGAATTGAACGAAGTGACAACCTCATGAGTGACTACGTTGAACTTTCCAACCTGACCAAGACGTACCCGACGCCGAAAGGCCCGGCGGTCATCGTCAAGGACTTCAATCTCCGCATCAAGAAAGGCGAGTTCGTAACGCTGATCGGTCACTCCGGCTGCGGCAAATCGACGGTGCTCTCCATGCTCGCCGGGCTCAATGAGATCACCGACGGCGGCATCATTCTCGCCGGCAAGGAACTCGCCGGGCCGGGGCCGGATCGCGGCATCGTGTTTCAATCTCCCTGTCTGCTCCCGTGGATGACGGCGTTCGAGAACGTGATGATCGGCGTGGAACAAGTCTTCTTCACCGCGAGCAAAGAGGAGCGCCGGCAGATTGTGGAGTATTACCTCACCGTCGTCGGCCTGGGCGACGCGATGCACAAGAAGCCCGCCGAGCTGTCGCAAGGAATGCGTCAGCGCGTCGGCATCGCGCGCGCGTTCGCGCTGAAGCCGAAGATGCTCCTGCTCGACGAGCCGTTCGGCATGTTGGATTCGCTCACGCGCTACGAGCTGCAACAGGTGCTCATCGAGCTGTGGCGCAAGAACAAGATCACCGCGCTGATGGTCACGCACGATGTCGATGAAGCGCTCTTCCTCTCCGACCGCGTCATCTGCATGACGGACGGTCCCGCGGCGGAGGTGGGCGACATCCTCGAAGTGAACTTCCCGCGCCCGCGCGAGCGCAAGGCCGTGATGGAGCATCCCGATTACTACAAGCTGCGCGAGCATCTGATCGAGTTTCTCGAAGTCCACGCCCACAAGAAACACGCCCGTCCCGCCGCCCCGCCCGGTCCACCCAAACGGCCAATTCTTGATTCAAATCAATTCGGCAAACCGCTGAAGTCCGAGACTGCTCCCGTATGAAAAAATCCCTGTTTGCCCTCACTTCCACGGCTCTCGCCCTTGGCTATGTTTCCCCCGTCATCGCCCAATACACACCACCTCCACCCCCCCAGCCCTTTCCCGGATTCATCAACGACTTTCTCCGCAAGAAAGATCCCTATTACTCCGCGTGGGACATCGGCGGCTCCGCGCGCCTGCGCTATGAGCTGAAGGAAAACGGCCTCGGCCTCCCGCCGGCGAATGACTGGCGCGACACCAGCGGCACGACGGTTGACAACGACAACAGCTATTTCAGCCAGAAGATTCTCGCGCACGTCGGCTACACCGCGAAGTGGTGGAGCGTTTACGTGCAGGGCCGCAGCAGCGGCACGAGCGGCGATGATCGTTCGTGGAACGCGACGAATCCCGGGCCTGGCGGCGCGGGTCCGGAGTCCGACGGCCCGGCCGATCTCCAACAGGCGTACGTCACCGTTGGCAATCACAAGGAGTTTCCCGTCTCGCTCAAAATCGGACGGCAGGAGCTGAGCTATGGCGACGAACGTCTCGTCGGCGCGTTTGCGTGGAACAACATCGGCCGCGTGTTCGACGCCGCGAAAGTTCGCTGGCAGAATTCGCTCTTCGCCGCGGAGGCGTTCACCAGCAAGATCGTGTTGCCCGACGACAACAGCTTCAACACCTGGAACGACTACAATGTCTTTTCCGGCGTGCATCTCAGCACAAAGAAGGTTCCGAAGACGCTCACTGAGCTCTACTTCTTCGCCCGTAACGACGGCGTCGGCAGCGCCAGCGCGCAAGATCCGGTGTCGTTTCCGCCGTTCCAGATGGCCGCGCCCGTCGCGCGCGACATCTACACGCTCGGCGGACGCATGAAGTCCGGCACGAACGAATTCGGCGGGTTCGATTTCACGGTGGAAGGCGCGTATCAGTTCGGCAACTGGAAGGGCACGCTCACCGGCGACCGCATCGATCACGACGCCTATGCGTTCATGGCGAACGTCGGCTACACGTTCGAGGAAGCGTTCGGCAAACCGCGCGTCGCGCTCGAATACGCCTACGCCACCGGCGATGGTGATGCGGCTGACGGCGAGCACAACACCTTCGACAACCTGTATCCCACGAACCACAAGTTCTATGGCTACATGGATTTTCTCTCGTGGCAGAACATCCACGACGTGCGTGCCATCTTCCAGATGAAGCCGCACAAGCAGGTGAGCGTTGCCGTCGAGGGACACCTCTTCTGGTTGGCGGACACGGCGGACAACCTCTACAACGCCGGCGGCGCGGCGCGGGGCACGGGCGCGAACCCGACCGGCTTCGGGCGCAATTCCACCTATGACAGCTTCGCCGGCGGCGAGATTGATGTCGTCGCCGGCTACGCGCTGAACAAGTTCACCGCGATTGAAGGCGGCTACGGCCATTTCTTCACCGGCAAGTACATCGATCAAACCTGGGCCGGCGCCGGAGGCTCCCAGGACGCCGACTGGTTCTACCTCCAGACGGTGATCCGGTTCTAGGGCTGCGATGCTTGTGATGCCGCCATCAGACGACCGGACGTTGATTGATGATCTGTTGGCGGAACAGCGCCGGCTCACGGCGGTGGAAAAGTTCTCGCGCGCGCATGATCGGCACGAGGTGCCGTCCGCGCGCTACCGGGATCTGCTCCCCGCCGCGCTGCCGGAGCCCGGCCGGCAATACGCCTTCGAGGTCAACCTCGACCAATGCAGCGGCTGCAAGGCGTGCGTCACGGCGTGCCACTCGTTGAACGGCCTCGATGACGGCGAGGCCTGGCGTGACATCGGCGGGCTCGTCAGCGACGACTGGCGCCAGCCGTTCACGCAAACCATCACGACGGCATGTCATCATTGCGCGGACCCCGGCTGCCTGAACGGCTGCCCCGTGCTCGCCTACGAGAAGGATTCCGTCACCGGCATCGTGCGGCATCTCGACGACCAGTGCATTGGCTGCCAGTACTGCGTGCTGAAATGTCCCTACGAAGTCCCGAAGTATTCAGCGGGGCGCGGCATCGTGCGCAAGTGCGACATGTGCTCGCAACGTCTCGCCGTGGGCGAAGCTCCCGCGTGTGTGCAGGCGTGCCCGAACGAGGCCATCCGTATCACGCTCGTGGCGACGGACGGATTGAACGTCCCGGCACGAAGCGAGTGGCTGCCCGCCGCGCCCGATCCCGCGATCACGCGGCCAACGACTCGATTCTTGTCCGGGCGCGGGCTCCCGAAACGACTCGTTCCCGCCGCCGCGGATCGGACGGAACTGGAGCCCGCGCACTGGCCGCTGGTATGGATGCTCGTGCTGACGCAGGCGGCGGCCGGCGTGTTTCTTCTCCTGCCGTTCCTTTCCCCGGCGGCCCGGCTCACGGCCGCAACGACCGGCTGTGCCGGCCTTCTCGCGGGGCTGTTCGCCAGCGTGTTTCACCTCGGACGTCCGCTCAAGGCGTGGCGGGCGTTCCTCGGCTGGCGACGCTCGTGGATGAGCCGCGAGATTCTCGCGTTCGGAACGTTCGCGCCGCTGGCCTTGTCGACGACCGCGGCGCTGCGGTTCCCGATCCTTCCCGCCGCAATTCTTCCCATCCTGATGTTCGTGACGGCGGCGGCCGGCATGGCGGCCGTGTTTTGTTCCGCGATGATTTATCACGACACCCGTCGCGTGTGCTGGAGCGGCGCGCGCAGCATCGGCCGGTTCTCCGGCACGATGCTGGTGCTGGGCCTGGCGGTCGCCTGGCTGGCGGCGGCGGCCACGGACGGCGCGCCGCCATTGCTCGCCGCCGGCGTCGCGCTCGCGGCGGTGGCAAAGCTCATCCTCGAGCTGCGGACGCTGCGCTTTGGTGAGCTCGACCTCTCCGACGAGCGCTGGCCGGACGAGGCGGACATCGACCGATGGATGCTGGCCGGCCATGCGCGCCTCCTCGGCGGCGCGCTCGGCCTGGTGACGCGTTCGCGGCTGGCGGCGCTCGTGCTGGCGGGAATCACGTTTCCGCTGGTGAGCCTGCTGCCGGGGGCGAACCTCGTCATCCTGCCCGGCCTCACGTTCGCGAGCTGCCTTGTCGCCGAGCTGGCGGAACGCCACTCGTTCTTCCGCGCCGTCACGTTTCCAAGGATGCCGGGCCTGTGAAACCGTCGCTGAGCGAAATCCTTCCTCCGCTGCCGCCGCTCCGGGAATTTGCCGGGCCGCTGACGGCGGATCTCGTGCAGCGTCCGGGCGAGTTTGGCCTGGGCAACATCCCGGCGCGGCTCGCGCCGGATGCCACGACGACGATGGTGTGCGGCTTTTGTTCGACCGGCTGCGGGCTCAACGTCCACTTGAAGAACGGCGTGGCGATCAATCTCTCCGCGGATGCGGGCTATCCGGTGAATCTCGGCATGGCGTGCCCGAAGGGCTGGGAGGCGCTCGCTCCCCTTGCCGCGGATGATCGCGCCACGGCGCCGCTCATCCGGGATTCGATGGCGCAGCCATTTCGCGCCGTGGACTGGGAGTGCGCGCTGCAAACCTTCGTCCGGCGGTTCAAGGCGATCCTGGAGAAGCATGGCCCGGAGAGCATCGCCTTCCTGAGCACCGGCCAGATCACGACGGAGGAGATGGCGTTTCTCGGCGCGCTCTTCAAGTTCGGCATGGGCGGCATCCACTGCGATTCGAACACCCGCCAGTGCATGGCCACGGCCCACGTCGCCTACAAGGAAAGCTTCGGGTTCGACGCGCCGCCTTACACCTACGCGGACTTTGAGCAGTCGGACGTGCTCGTCTTCGTCGGCTCGAATCCCTGCATCGCGCATCCGATCATGTGGCAGCGCGTGCTGCGCAATCCGAACCGGCCCGCCATCATCGTCGTGGATCCGCGCAAGACGGAAACGGCGATGAACGCGACCCAGCATCTCGCCATCAAGCCCAAGTCCGATCTCGTCCTGCTCTACGGCCTGGCGAACATGCTGGTTCAGAACGGCGGGATCGATCGGGCGTTCATTGAAGCCAGCACCACGGGCTTCGCGGAGTTTTCGGAATTCGTCCGCCAGTTCACGCCGGACAAGGTCGCCGCCGCCACCGGGCTGACGGCCGGCGAATTGTTCCGCTGCGCGGAGACGATCCGGAATGGCCGGGCGGCGAGCTTCTGGTGGACGATGGGCGTGAACCAGGGCCACGAATCGACGCGCACCGCGCAGGCGATCATCAACCTCGCGTTGATGACCGGCCACATCGGGCGTCCGGGCACCGGCGCGAACAGCATCACCGGCCAGTGCAACGCGATGGGCTCGCGGCTCTTCGCGAACGCCACCGGGCTGCTGGGCGGGCGCGACTTCCGGAACGAGGCGCATCGCGCCGAGGTCTCGCAATTGACCGGCATCCCGATCGGGCGCATCCCGTCGGTGAACTCGGCGGCCTACGACCAGATTGTCGAGCGCGTGTGTGACGGGCGCATCAAGGGGCTCTGGGTGATCGGGACGAACTCCGCGCATTCGTGGGTGGACAGCTCGCGGCTGGGCGGGGCGTTGCGGCGGATGGAATGCCTCGTGGTGCAGGACATGTATCACAACACCGACACGGCGCGGCTGGCGCACCTGGTGTTGCCGGCGGCGGGCTGGGGCGAGAAGGAAGGCACGTTCATCAACAGCGAGCGGCGGTTCGGCGTGATCAAACGCGTGGCCCGGGCCCCCGGCCTGGCGCTGGCGGATTTTCACATCTTCCGCCTGGTGGCGCATTACTGGGGCTGCGCCGATCTGTTTCGCGAGTGGACCTCCCCGGAGGCGGCCTTCCAGATACTCAAGCGCCTGAGCGCGGGCCGGCCCTGTGACATCACGGGAATCGCCGGCTACGCCCACCTCGACTGCTGCGGGGGAATCCAATGGCCGTGGCCGGAGGCCCCGGTGGATGAGACGCGCCAGCCCGCCGCGCCGCCGAAGGAACGCCGGCTGTTTGCCGACGGGCGGTTCTTTCATCCGGACGGTCGCGCCAGGTTCCTGTTTGAATCACCTCGTCCGGCGCCGGAGATGCCCGACGCGGCATACCCGTTTCAATTGTTGACTGGCCGCGGCACCTCCGCCCAATGGCACACGCAGACGCGCACCGGAAAGTCGCCGGTGCTCCGGCGGCTCCATCCGAAGCATGTTTACGTGGAGCTCAACGCCGGGGACGCGAGGCGAATCGGCGTGTCCACGGGGCAATATGTCAGGGTGGCCTCGCGCCGCGGAGAGATCACGGCGCGTGTCGTCGAAACGGGCTCGCTCAAGCCGGGGGAAGTTTTCATTCCGATGCATTACGCCGGGACGAATCACCTGACGCAGCAGGCATTCGATCCCTACTCCCGCCAGCCGTCCTACAAAGATTGCGCCGTGCAGATCTCGCGGATGCCAGACGCCGCGCCCCGGTAGCAAGGACAGCGCGTCCAGCCTGTCCAAATGCCGTCACCACATGCGGACCGCGAGCCGTCCCGGCTCGCAGCGCGTCGCCCGGACGGCGGTGCCAGCAAACTTCAACGGTGCCCGGTGCGCTTCACCCGCTGCGACCGGGGACCGGTCGCGGTCCGCGTGTTTGGCCGACACGCCCTCCAGATGCGCCCAGCAGCCGTTTACCGGGAAAATCTCCTTCACGTCGCGCCCGCACCTGCCTACCCTCGCCGCTTCTATGAGTTCAGCGACTTCTATGAGTTCAAAGACTTTCAAGCTCGCCGCCCTCGCCGGCGACGGCATCGGGCCCGAAGTGATGCGCGAAGCCATCAAGGTTCTCCGCGCCGTTGAGAAACGATTCTCCCTCCAGTTCGACATCACGGAAGCCCCCGTCGGCTGGGCCGGCATCGACGCCGCGGGCAAGGCGCTGCCCGACGCCACGCTCGAGCTGTGCCGCAAGTCCGACTCCATTCTCTTCGGCTCCGTCGGCCTGCCCGATCGCGATCCCACGATCCCGAAGGAAGAACGTCCCGAGCGCGCCGCGCTCCTTCGCCTGCGCAAGGAATTCAGCCTCTTCGCCAATCTCCGTCCCGTTAAGCTCTACAAGCAGCTCGCCCACGCCTGCCCGTTGTCATTGGAACGTCAGGGCAACGGCATCGACGTCCTCGTCGTGCGCGAGCTCACCGGCGGCATGTACTTCGGTCAGCCGAAGAAGACCGAGCAAGTCTCGCCCGGCGTGATGCGCGCCATCGACACGATGGTTTACACCACGCCGGAGATCGAACGCATCGCCCACGTCGCGTTCAAGGCCGCGCAGCTCCGCCGCAAGAAAGTCACCAGCATCGACAAGGCAAACGTCCTCGAAAACGGCGTGCTCTGGCGCGAGGTCGTCACCGCCGTCAGCAAGCAATACCCCGATGTCACCCTCGAACACATGTTCGTGGACAACGGCGCGATGCAGCTCATGCTCAGGCCGACGCAGTTCGACGTGATGCTCTGCGAAAATATGTTTGGCGACATCCTCAGCGATGAAGCTGCCGCGCTCGCCGGTTCCCTCGGCATGTTGCCCAGTGCCAGCCTCGGCGCCACCAGCGGCCAGCAGACGTTCGGCTTTTACGAACCCGCCGGCGGCACCGCGCCCGACATCGCCGGGAAAAATCTCGCAAATCCCGTCGCGCAAATCCTCTCCGTCGCCCTCCTGCTGCGCTACAGCTTCGGGCTGAACGACGCGGCCAACGCCATCGACGAGGCGGTCGGCAAGGCCATCGCCGCCGGATTGCGCACCGGGGACATCTACAGCGCGGCGGACACAACCGCGAAGAGAGTGGGAACCCGCGAAATGGGTGACGCCATCGCGGCCGGCGTGTAGGAAACGCGGACGCTCACCGTTGCTTCAGCATCCGCGAAACGGTTTCCAGCAACCGGTGCAGTTCGATCGGCTTCGGCAGATATTCGACCCGGGCGGGCGGAAGCTCCCCGGGTTGTTTCATGATCGCCGGTTCATCGCACAACAGGATCGCCGGCAGATCGGGTCGAGCCGCCTGAATTGCCGCCACCGCCTTTGAACCTTCCAGCAACGGCATCGATTGATCGCTCACCACCAGCGCGACCGGTTCCCGGCTTTCCCGGCACAACGAAACCGCCTCCGCGCCGTTCGCCGCCGTGACGGCGCGATAACCGTATTCCTCCAGGCTGCGGCGCAGCAGTTCGCGCACGGATTCATCATCGTCGGCAACGAGGATAAGCTGACCGCTCCCGCGTTGAAGTTCCTCGACGGAAGCTTCTGTCTTCGGCTCCAACTCCCGCGAGAAACGCGGAAGGTAAACCTCGAACGTCGTGCCCTCGCCGGGCTGGCTTTGGACGGAAATGAAACCGTCGTGCGCCTTCACGATGCGCGCGCTCGTTGAAAGCCCGAGTCCGGTTCCCTTCCCTTCCGCCTTCGTGGTGAAGAATGGTTCAAAAACTTTCGCCCGCACCCCGGGCGGCATTCCCGAGCCGGTATCTGTGACCATGAGCACGACAAATTCTCCCGCCCGCCCGTCCGGAATCGCCCGCGCCGCCTCCGCATCCAACGTCACGTTGTCCGCCGCGATCGACAGCGAACCGCCTTCCACCATCGCGTCGCGCGCGTTGACGCACAGGTTCAACAGCACTTGATGCAATTGCGTCGCGTTGCCTCGCACCGGCCAGAGATCGTCCGCGACATGCGCGCTGACCTTGATGTTCAGCGGAAACGTGTCGCGCGCGAGCTTCTCCATCTCTTTCACCAGCGGTCGCGCCTCCAGCCGCTCGAACTCGCCCTGCTTCCCACGCGCGAAGAGCAACACCTGCCGCACCATGTCCGCGCCGCGCCGCGTGCTCGATTCCATGAGCGACAGCACGCGTTTGGTGTTTTCATCCTTCGAATCGCGACGAAGGAGCTGTGTGCCCATGAGAATCGGCGCGAGCGCGTTGTTCAAGTCATGCGCCATTCCGCCCGCCAGCGCGCCCACCGCTTCCATGCGTTGCATGCGCAGCGACTCGGCTTCGAGCTGCTTCTTCTCCGTCACGTCGGAGCTGATAATTAGCAATCCCTTCGGCTGGCCGAGATCATCGCGCAACAACGTCCAGCGACTCTCCAACGTCAGCCCGGCGCCGGACTTCGCGCGAAGCCGCAACTCGCCGTTCCACTCGCCGCGCTCCGTCGCCACACGGCGGGCCTCAGTGGCCGCCGCGTCCGTGAACAACTCGTTCACCGCGCCGTTCTGCAACTCGCTCGCGGTCCAGCCGAAGAGCCGTTCGGCGCTGGGATTCGCGTAGGACGTTTTCCCATCCAGCTCGCGCACCAGAATCGCGTCGTGCGCCTTCTCGATCAACGCCGCCTGCTCGCGGATGCGCGCGTCGGCGACGCGTTTCGCGGCTTCGAGCCGACGGCGCGTGAGATACCATTCGATGGAGTTGAAGAGCACCGAACCACCCAGCGCCAGCGGAGCCTGAACCGCCGCGACGATGAGCCACGGAAACCAGACGTGGGACTGGCGGAAGAGAATCGCAGCGGTCGCAATCGTCAGCCCGACGCTCGTCGCCGCGAACGCCGTTGCAGGAATCGGTCGCAGCCAGATCAATCCGGCGCCGAGCAACAAGCCCGTCAGCCCGAACGCCAGTTCGAGCGGGCGTTCTCCGGGCAGGCGCAGCCAGTCGTTGCGCAGGAGATTCAACATCTCCGTGGCATGAACTTCGACGCCCGGCATGAACAGATCCTTCTCGTTCCAGAAGCTGAACGGGCTGCGGAACTCGTCGCGGCGTTCCTTGAACAATCCGGCCACCGGTCGCGCGCCGACGAAGACAATCCTGTCGCGGAACTCCGCGTCGCTCACGTCACCCGCGGTGAGCACCTGGCTGAAACTGCGATGCGGCAATGCGAACGGCGGGCCGTAGTAATGCAGCCAGCGCGCGCGCGCCGTCTCACCAGCCGGCGAAGGAGCATCCGACCCGTAAACCCGGGCGGCGGCCAGCGTCAGGTTCGAGACTGGTTCGCCGGAGACCGCGGCTGCGGTGTAATAGCGGCGGACTCCAAAGTCGTCATCCGTCGCCACCTCGCCCAGGCCCCAGCCGGCCGCGGCGCCACGAAACTCGTCCACCGGCGCGATGACTTTCACCGCGCGTCCCCATTCCGCCCGCCCGCCGTCGCTGCTCAACGCGCGCAGTTCACCCGCGAGAACGACGCCGCCATGCGCGGCAATGGCCTCGCGCAACGCACGGTTCCCCGCGGCATTGGTGCCCACGCTGTCGAAGACGACATCGAACACGACCACGCGCGCGCCCGCGCCTTTCAAACGCCGGATCAATTGCGCGTACAGTTCCCGCGGCCAGGGCTGGTTGGGATCCTGGTGCTGGCTCAGGTGCGATTCGAGATCGAGGTACACCACCAGCACCGGGCTGTTGGTGGGAGGCGGGTGGTTCAATCCCAGCAGCCCGAAGTAACTGTCATAGCTCGCCCGCGTGAGGGCGGAACCACGGGGCCGGGTGGAATCCAGCAGCGCCGAGCCGGCCAGCGCGCAAAGGATTCCCAGCGCGGCGCTGGCGATGAACTTGGAGCGGCGTGAAGGGCGGTCCGACATTCGGTTCGTCAGCACGATATCAGCAGATTCCCCGCCGGACGAGTCTGAACTGGGCGTGGAGCGGGCCTTGGCTCCAATGCTTTTCGGGAATTCGGCGGAGCGTGTCCCGGAGGGACAATCGAAAAATAGCCCAGCGTTTCAACGCTGGGTGGACGAACCAGCAGGGTCGAGTCCCAAAGGGACGACTGAACCTTCAACCCCTTCAGCCGTCCCTTCGGGACTTTCGGCCTTCGGCTTCGTTCCCGGCGTTGAAACGCCGGGCTATTCTCACGCTGTCCCTCCGGGACGAACGCGCTCGAATTCCTGAACGGCATTAGTCCTATACTGGGATATTTCACGGCCCGCATGAATTCGCGACCCTTTGTAGCCGCCGACGTGAGGAGGCGGAATTTCATTACCGCCCAGTCCATCCGCCTCCGCGCGTCGGCGGCTACGAAGCCTGTGAAATGGCAGGCTAGAAATTCAACCGCAGGCTCACCACGGCGGTGCGGCCGCGCGGCAGGGCGTTGTAGGAATTGAGCGGGTTCAACCGGTAATCCGTGTCCGCCAGATTCAAGAGGCCCGCGCGAATCTCCGCGTGCCGGCGCGGGAAGCGGTAGCCAAGCCAGACGTTGTGCTGGAAGAAATCATCGCCCGGACGCGCCGGCGTGTAGCCGGAGTTGTGCTGGTAATACCACGCCGATTCCCATTGGCCGAAGAAGCCGCTCGTGTGCTGGTAGTTCAACGACAGCGCGACCTGATGCAGCAGCGAACGTTCGCTCTGCTCCGCGAGGTCGAGATCGATTGTCGTGTTCGGCAGTTCCGGCAAACGTGTTTCCAGCTGGGCCTCACTCAGTCGATAGCGCGCCCCGATTGAGAAGCCATCGCCCAGCAACTGCGCGGCGTAGGCCGAGACGTTGCGCTCGCGGAACTCCAGCTTCTGCCGCGTGCTGCTCACCGCGCCCGCGAACGGCGTCGGCAATACGCCCGTGGTCACGCCGATCGTCCGGTCGCCGTCCGAGTGGAGCCACTCGGTTTCCACACCGAAGAAGGTTCCCGAACCAACCCGCTGATCGTAGCTGAGGTTCGCCGTGTCGAACGTCGCGCCCGGCAGCAGACCCGCGCTCGATTCCGGAATGAGACTGCGAAACGCCTGATTGAATCCCGCGACCTGCGTCGGCTCCAGACGCACGCTGTTGTCGAAGAACAATCCGCCGAGCGAACGCGTATAGGCGCCGCGGACGGTGCCGCCACGCCAGGGTGCGAGAACAAAACCAGCCTTCGGCGCGAGCAGGTCGGTCGATTCATCTCCGGCGGCCAATGGCAGGAAGTCGGAGTTTCGCGGATAAGTGAGATGGTCGTAGCTGAAGCCGCCGATGAGCTGGAGCGGTTCGAGAGTCTGCCAGTGGTAGTAGAGATAACCATTGGCGCGGCGAAGCGGTTCGTCGGTTTGGTCCGAAGAAATCACGCCGGTCAACGTGCGCGTGAGGACGGAGTCAGATTCCACTTCGCCCGACTGAATGCGCCCGCCGGCGACCACCGTGTGCGCTTCACTCTGCCAGATCTGCTGGAGCTCCGCGGAGTAGAGCATGAAGTCGCTGTTCAGCCGCGCACCGAAACCGCCGGCTGGCGTTGAGATACGCGTCGCGTTCGCCACATCGGGCTGAAGATGGAAAACGCCCACGCCGTCATCGCGCAGCTCGAAGGAATCCGTCAGCCGCGAGACGAGCAGAAGGGTATGATTCGCGGGCGACCACGCGCGATGCCAGCCCGCGAAGAGATTCGGCGCCTGTTCCTCGCTCACGCGACGAACCCGGCTCGCTTCGTTCGGATCATAGTGCCGCGAGACGTCGCCTGCGTCGCCGTTGCTGAAGCTGGCCTGAAAGTAGAGGTCATCGCGCTCGTTCACGTGCTGCTTCATCTGAAGCGAGACGTCGAGGCGTTCGCTCCAGTCGTTGATCTCCTGCCCGTGCTGGTTGTGATACGCGGTGTCGAGCGCGTAGCTGAATCCGTCGAGCGACCCGAACAGCGTCGCGAGCTGCTGCCAGTCCCCCGAGCTGCGATACTGCGTGAACGTGCTGACACCGACCGGACGCGGATCAAAGAACTGCAAGTGTTCCTGCTGCGAGAGCAGCTGCGAAAGATTTCCGGCGCCGGCGGGCGCGAGCAGGTTTGCGACGAGCAATTCGCTGAAGCGCGCGCTCTCGTAGCGGAGGTCGAAGCGGTTCGGATTCTCCAGCGCCTGATAGCTGTTCGCGAGGAAGAGGTGGCTGGAGAAATTCGCGTAGTCCTCGTTCACCGCACGGGCCGCGGAGCGCAGGCTGACTTCCTGCAATCCAGCATCGGCATACACCGCGGCGAGATTCGCGCTGCGCACGGAGCGGTCGCGATCCAGGCCAAGTCGCGAGCGGAACAGCCGGCGGTTGTCGTTCAGCTCGGTCGAACGCTCGAGTTCGCGGACGGCGACGTTCGGGTAGTTTTGCTGCCATTGATGCAGCGCCGAATAGAGCCACGCGGTGGGATCGCCCGGATCGAGCTCCTTGGCGAGCCGCAGATCCTTCTCAGCCAGTTTCGTTTCGCCCGCCGCGCTGAACGCCTTCGCCAGATATCCGCGCATCACGGCGCGACGCGGTTCCAGGGCCGCCGCCGTCTGGAACGAGCGCAGCGCCTCATCCCGCTCGCCCAGGCGCAACAACGCGAGGCCGCGACCGAGCCAGGCGTTGCCGAGCGCGGCATCGATGGCAATGGCGTCGTCGAACGAACGTAGCGCTGACTTTGGATCGTTCTCTTCGAGGCGCAGGAAGCCGAGAAGAGCGTGCGCAGAGGCAAGCCGCGGCGACACTCGTAGCGCATCGCGGACTGTTGCGGCAGCAGCGGCGCGTTCTTCGAGCATCATTTGCAACTCGGCGAGCCGGGCCAGCGCGAAGCCGAAGTTCGGCGCAAGAGCGACGGCGCGCTCCGCAGTCTCGCGCGCGGCGTGGAGCTGGAATCGCGATTGCAGCGTGTAGGAACGCGCGAGCCATTCGCTGGCCGACGGGCCGGGCTCCGCCAATTCATTCGTCAGCGTCGTGCCGCGCACGACGGCGATCAGTTCCCGCAGGGCACGCGCCACCGAAGCGTTCGCCGGAGCGCCGGCAAGACGCGCCTCCGCGCTATCGACTGCTCCAACGGACAGTTCGACGGCGGCGCGGAACAATTCGCGCGCCGGGTTGCCGGGCGGAACGGCGCGCAACAGATCGTGGGCCTTCAGCAGATCGCCGGAGCGATATGCGCTCAACGCTTCGTTCAGCGCAGGGAGATCGTCACGAGCGAGCGCGAGGTCATCTGGATTCGCGACGGCGGGATAATAGAGCGCCCATTGAATCAGGCTGCGGGCTTCGAGGAGCGGGCTTTTCACTGGTGCCTGACCTGGCTCGACGCGCGCCTGCTCGCCGCTGTGCATGGAGACAGTGGCGTCGGCGGCGGACAATTCCACCGCGCCATCGAGCAACGCGAGCCGCGTCGCGCCGTTGGCCTCGGCGGCTTCGAGAAGAAATTCCGTGCCGCGAATCGCGCCGCTGACCACGGGCGTCTCGAACTCGACATCGGCCGGACGCTCGCGGTTGAAGAAGAAGATGGAGCCGAAAGGAAGGCGGAAGCGGCGCTTCTCGGCGTGCCGCGGCGGCTGAATCTCGAGCGTCGTGCTTTCGCTCAGACGCAGCACGCTGCGGTCGGAGAACTGGACGGCAGCGCGGCTTTGCGTGCGGGTGCGGAGGCGGTCGCCGGGCTTGAGCGCGAGGCCGTTGGTGGCGGCGCTCCATTCCGCGCGGCCGGAGACCTGAAACTCGACGTTGCCCGCGACTTCCACGACGCGACTGGCCGGAGTGTTCGTGTCGGTGGATTGCGCGGGCGCAGCCATTCCGATCAAGAGCAACAGCAGGATGGCGAGGCTGGTCCGGCGCACGGGAGGACGGTGCCAGAGGGGCGCAGGAGTTTGAACCTCGAACTTTCGAGCGACGCCCCGCCGTCGGGCAATCCTCGCCCCGAAAGAAGCTTCACTCCAAAAAACGGGAACAATCCGCCGCCCCGCCGCGAAGCACTGCGGCGACCGGGTTTGTGGAGGGCGGGTCATGTTCATGTGTTGGTGCGGGAGTCCGCCGGACGCGACAGAGCGTCCGGCGGACTCGTGGTGTTCAGATGTTATTCGGCGTCGTCATCACTGGGCCGGGGCTTTGGCGGTGAAGGTGCCGGTGTCGGTGTCCTTCAGCTCGTTTCGATCATACTGGCGCCGGAGGAACGAGCCGCTTGTCGCGCTGGCGTAGGTGAGATCGTATTCGTCCCACTTGTCGGCCTTGAACTGGACGCGGAGCGTGGCGGTGCCCGGGCCGGTCGAGGTCAGCACGTAGGTGAAGTCGGTCGGGTTGCTGTCGTCCGTCTGCACGCCCGCCGTGGCGTTGTTGAATTTCAGAAACTCGCCGGTGCTCATGGCGAAGTCGTAGTCGCCAGGCGGATTGTTCGTGGAGCCGCCGGGATTGTAGGCGTAGGGCAGGACCGAGTTCGTGCTGAAGATGCCGGCCTGGTTCGTGTAAATCGTGCCACCGCGGTAGAGGCGGCGGTTGAACGTCGCCGTGGAGCCGTCCACGTAGGTGAGGTCGTATTCCTCGCGGTCGCCGCCGAGGTTGTAGTAGCCGTAGGTGATGACCAGCGTGGCGGTGTTCGAGGTGTGGTTCGTGTAGGTATACATGTAAACGTTGCCGCCTTCGGTCACTTCCAGTTCCGAATCCGCTGACGCGCCAGGCATCGCATAGCCGTAGTGGCCGGCGACGAAACGATACTGATCCGGATACTGCGCGGTGTAGACATAGTAGGTCAGGCCGTTCAACGACGCGGGCGGAGCCGGCGGGGCGGTGGGGGTCACCACCGGGGGCCAGGGGCTCGGGGAGTTCGTGCCCGCGGGCGGCGTGTAGCCGCCGCCGGAGTTGAGCTGCATGTTCTGGCTGAACGCGCCGCTGTCGGTGTCTTTCAACACGCCGCGACGATAGAGACGGCGCACGAAGTGGCCGGGAGAGCCGTCGGTGAACGTCAGATCGCATTCGTAGCGATCGCCGCCCATGCCGTAGTAGCCGAAGCTCAGCACCAGCGAGGCCGTGTTCGCGTTGAGGATGTTGTAGGCGTACACCAGCGAGTTGGTCGGCAGACCTTCCTGCACCACGCCCTGGACTTCGCGCCCGTTGCGATCATCCAGAAAATCGTAGCGATCCGGTACGCCGGAGGACTGGAAGTAATAAACCAGGTTGGACAGCGATGCCGGCGGCGCGGGCGGAGCCACCGGCGGGGCGATGATGACGTTGGGGTTCACCGCGGCGTTGATGCCCGGCGCAGCGGCAATGCCGACGATGCGAAACGGACCGGCATCGTGATCCTTCAGCCTGCCGTCGCGAAATTCGTCGCGCGACCAGGTGCCCACGCCGGGACCGGTGAACGCGAAGGTCAGCCGGTCGATCTTGTTCGAGGCGTAAACCAGATCGGCCTTTGCCTCGCTGTCGCCGGTGCGCGCGTAGGTGTAGGTGAACGGATCCGAGTCCGCTTCGGAAACGTCCACGCCCGATGTCGCGAGCAGGAACTTCATCACGTCGCCACCGGGTTCGTCGTCGAACTCCATGGTGATACCCGCGAGCGACCAGGGCGCGAAGCCGTTCGTCGGAGCGTCCGTGATCACGACGCGGAAATATTCGCGGCCCGGATTGTCGTCGGGACGGGCCGAGCGCAGGCGCCGCTCTGTTCCGCCGTGACCGTAGATGGCGTCGTCGACGTTCTGCCAGTCGACCATATTGGTGGAACGCTGGAGCTGGTAGTAACGGCCGTGCTCGGTTTCGATTTCGATTTCAGTCGCGCGCCGGATTTCGATTTCCCGTCCGGCGGCACCGGAGATGCCGCCGAGGGCCAGGACGGCAGCCACGGCCAGGTTGGCGAGGTTTGGTTTCATAGATGTGTTTGGTTTTGGTGTTTGTTTTGTTTCACGACACTGCGGCTGGGTCTTGGCCGTTGAGTGACGAGCCTCCTTTAGCAGCGGCTTTGCCAACGTGGTTTTACGCGGAAATCCGGGAGTTTTCATGGTGGCCCGCGCGGGCGCTGTTCCGCTCGCGGAACAGCTGCTCCGCTGCCGGAAGCGGCGGCGCGGAACAAGGCGCGGAACCGGGAGCCACGGCGGGCAATGCGATGCTGGCACGCGGCCTGCCTCCAACCTCATCGACAAACTCTTCGCCCGTGTGGGCGAAGCCGGGCGTTGGATGAAATTCTGTGTGTCCTCCAGCGCCCGGTTTTATTTTTTAGGGAAGCGCTGATGCAACTGCGAATGGACACGAACCAACACGAATGAGGCGGTTGGATGTTGTAGCCGCCGACGCGAGGAGGCGGATGGCTTTGGGATTCCACGGCCGGCAGTCCGTCTCGTTACCGCGGCGGCTACGAAGCCTGTGAAATATCCAGGCTAAAGTCTGATGCCTTCCGGCAATTCGCCCGAGAGATGCGTCCCGGAAGGGACTGGTGAAAATAGCCCGGCGTTTCAACGCCGGGAATAAAGCGGTAGGCGGGCTGAGTCCCGAAGGGACGGCTGACGGAAGAATCGCGCCACCACCGTTTCAACCGTCCCTTCGGGACAAGCTTCCGCTCGAATTCCCGGACAGCATAAGCGCCGCGCTCGGACACACCGGCTATTCGACGCGCACGCGCAGGAAGGTGGCCGGCGTTGCCGCGTCGTTCGTCAGCAGGATGAGCGATCCGTCACCGATGAATTGGTTCGTCCATGGACGCCACGGGCTTCCCAGCGCGGCGGTCTGCTCCACGACGTAGCGTTGCCCGGCGACGCCGGGGAAGGACCACGCCCTCATCCCATCAGTCCGCGGCGCGAATTGAAGCTGTGGTGGAATCACAACGCGGAGCGGCAGGAGCACTTCCAGCGGCAGGCCGACGTGGCTGAAAACCGTCACGCGATAATCGCCGGACTCGGCCGGCGTGAGGTTGTTCAACGCCAGAAAACTGTTCGTCGCGCCGGCCAGCAGATGGGTGCCCTTGCGCCAGAGGAAGCGCAGCGGCGGGCTGCCCGTCACCGCCGGGGCCAGCGTGATGTTCAGCCCGGTGGCCGCGGTGCCGGCGGCGGGAACTTGCACCAGCGTCGGGGCGACGGGCGGGCGGTTGGTGTCGAGGCGGTAGTTCAACCGCGCGATGCCGCGCGCGCCATTGATGCCGTCGAGCACGACAAGGAACTGTCTGTTCCTGGGCGCGGCGAATTCCAGCCAGGCCGCGCCGTTCGTGCCCGCGCTGTTGTCATCGCAGGTCAGCGGGATGAGATCCGCGTAGCCTGTGAATGGAGGGTTGAAGGTGTAAACCGCGATGAACGTGTCGAAGCCGCTGCCGATGGTGTCGAGCACTAGCGTGCCGTCGGCGGGCGGCTGATAGGCATACCAGTAGGAGGCGCTGCCGTTCAGGCCGCAGTGGGCCGGTTCCGTCGGGTCCGCCGTGGCGTAAGTGGTGTTGAACACCTGCGAGCCGTTGTAGCCGCGCGAAACTCCGACGCCGGCGGCGGTGAACACCATCGCACCGGCGGCACGCAGGCCGCCGCCGCCGTCGTCCGGCGTGAGCGGCGAGTTCAACGCGTCGAGAATCTTGTCCTGCGCCAGCGCGTTGGTCTGGCCGTCGGAGTTGATTTGCAGCTCGACGGGCCTGGTCTCGAAGCGCACATCGCCCAGGTCGATCCGCAGCGTGTAGCGGCCGATGTTCGTGAATTGCAGCGCGGGGATGAGGAGCGTGGGGCCGGTCGCACCGAACGAATTGCCGTTGAAGCGCCATTGCAGCCGCAGATTCGGCGAGGTCTGCATGTCCACCGCCAGCGTGACGGGATCGCCTTCGCGGGCCGCTTGATCCTCCGGCACGCGGACGATCACCGGCGGCGGCGAGGTGGCGTTCACAAAATCCCAGCGCAGGCGGATGTCGCCCGCCGCGCCCGCGAAGCCGTCCACCGCGATGTGGTAACGCACGCCCGCGTGCGCGCCGAACTGGATCAAGCTCGAGGGCGCCGCCGCGACGGAGACGTCGTCATTGCGGTCCGCTTCGCGCAGCTTGTCGAACGTCGTGTCGTTGGTGGAGCTGAAGTAGTAACCGGAGAGCAACGTGTCGAAGGCGCTGCCATCCGTCCAGAACGTGGCGATGCCGTCCGCCGGCGCGAGCCAAGAAACCCACACGGAACGTCCGCCCGGCTTGCCGCCGTGCCGGGGCTCGCCCGGTTCGCGCGTCGCCCCGGCATTGCTGCCGTCGATCCGCCCGGAATCATCGGTGAGCAGCTGGCGGTCGGCGAAATTGTCGGTCAGTTCCGGCGACGCCGCCTGGGCGGACCACAGGCCCGCCAGCGCCAGGCCCGCAATCCACATGCAACACCGCGCTGCGGTCGTCCGGCGAATCAGTGTGTCGCCGGTCCTGGAACGGGTTTCACAATTCCGTTCTGAACATAGCCGCCGAGGTGAGGAGGCGGAACCATTGGGAGTCTCAGGCCGCTCCGCCTCGTCACCTCGGCGGCTACGAATGTTGAAGCTGCTTTTAGTAGATGTTCTTCCCGGTTCCATGCGTGTTATGGAGCGAGGGTGACGCGGCCAATGGTGTTGTGATGGTTCATCTGCACGAAATACGCGCCGGAAGGTAACTCAATCCAGCCGGCATGTCGCGTTTCCGAACGACTTAAGCAGCGCCGGTGCCACGACGATTTGCAGGCCATTGCGGGAGAAAACCGGATGGAACGTTCCTGCGCCGGAACACTGTTCCGGATGCGGAACAATCTCAACCCGTCGCAGCAGGCGGTCGAAGCTCCGGCCACTTCTCCAGACGACGCAGCAAGGCTTGGGGAGAAAGGCCCAGCTTCGACGCCGCGCGACGGATGCCGCCGCGGGCTTCCATCATGCCGCGCCGGATCAGGCGGTACTCCTGCGCCTCCAGCGGCGTCAGACCGGCGCGCTCCGGAGGCAGCGGGACATCGTCGGCCGGGGCGGGTGATGCGACCGTCGTCGCCGCAGGAGCCGCCGATGCAATGCCCGCGCGCCACCACGTCGTGTCGAGCGCCAGCCAGCGATCCTTCTCCTCCGTCCGCAGCAGTCCGCGTTCGAGGATGTTTCTCAACTCGCGGACGTTCCCTGGAAAATCATAGCCCTGCAACGCCACGAGGTCATCGGACTTCAGCAGCGGCGCGGACCGGCCATATTTCTTCGCCAGCTGCGCGAGCAGGAATTCGCACAGACCCGGAATGTCCTCGCGACGCTTCCGCAACGGCGGCACTTCCAGCGCGAACACCTCGATGCGGTAGAGCAAATCCTCGCGGAATCGCCCGGCCTGGACCTCCGCGCGGAGCGACTTGTTGGTCGCCGTCACGAAGCGGCCGGTGAACGTCTCGTTGACGATGCTGCCCAGCGGACGAAACTCGCGCCCTTCCAAAAAACGCAGGAGCTTGGCCTGAAGCGGGAGCGGCACCTCGGCGATTTCATCGAGGAACAGCGTGCCGCCCTGCGCCGCGGCCACGAGGCCGGGGCGTTTCTTGTCCGCGCCGGTGTAGGCGCCGCGTTCCGCGCCGAAGAGCTCGGCCTCGAACATGTCCGCCGGAACCGCCGCCGCATTGACGGCGACGTAAGGCGCCTGTGCGGCCTTTTCACCGTAAGTGAGCCGGTGCAACGTGCGCGCCGCGATGTCCTTGCCGGCACCGCTTTCGCCGGTGAACAGCACCGTCGCTGAGGGATGCCGCGCCGCCTTCCCCACTTCGTCGAGGAAATGCCGCATCGCCGGCGAGGTGCCAAAACATTCGGCCGCCTCCGCATGGGAGGCGCGCTGCGCCAGGCGCGCCCGGGCGCGTTGCAGGCAGGCGGCCAGGGCGTCGGCATCGACCGGCTTGGTGAGATAATCGAAGAGGCCGTTTCGCGTGAGCGAGATGGCTTCATCCAACGCCGGCAGGCCGGTGATCATGATGACCGGCGCCTCGGGGTTGCGGCGGCTGATCTGGTCAAAGAAATCGTAGGCCTTGCCGTCGGGGAGATGATTGTCGAGCAGCACCAGATCGAACTGGCGTTGCGCGGTGGCCGCCCGCGCCTCCGCGATGCTTTTGCAATGAGTCGGCTGGCCGCCCTCCTCGCGCACGAGCTGCGCGACCAGGGTGGCGAAGGCGGGATCGTCCTCCACCATCAGGCAGGAGAACGCCGCAGCGGAATTCGTTCGTTGTGAGCCGGCATTCATCGTCAACGTCATCATGTATATCGTCGCGCAGATTCTGTTCCAAACTAATCCTCGTTCATTGTCCGCCTCAAACCCGGCCCGTTGATTGTTCCGCGGCGGCCTGTCCGTTCCACCACCGGAACACCCGCGTCGACTCCTCATTCCACCTGCGGAACAGCCCCGACAAGACCGCGTGGAAATCCGCGAATTTCGCCCTGCGCGCCGACGGCACGCGCCCTGCAATAGGTGGTTTGCGTGCATCACACGGCGGTCGTGATGCAGCGGAAGTAACACGAGCCGCCATTTGAAAATGTGAACTGATATGAAGAAACCAAGCTCAACCCTGTGGACGTTGCCGATGGCGGCCATGCTCGTCGCGCCGGCTCTCGCCGGTGCTTCCGAATCCTCCGCCATCACTCTGGTCCTGCAAAACACCGGGGTGGATCCCGACGCAACCGGCCGCGTTGTTTCCTCCCTCAAATCCTCCAGCTCCATCTTCGGCGTCATCGTGTCCAGGCTCGACGCGAACAAGACCTACGCTGTCCAGATCGGCGGCGTGGTGGAGGGCGAGTTCTCGACCGACAAGAAGGGCGGCGGCCGGCTCTCCTTCAAAACCAGGTCGTCCTCGAACCCGCTCGATTTCGATCCCCGCGGGCAGATGCTCCAAATCCACGACGGCATCGCCCCCGTCCTGCAAGGCGTCATCTCCGGTGCCGGCGAACCCTCCGGCATCGTCGTCAATGAACGTGTAGTCCTCGCGCCGACGAACTCCAGCGACGCCATCAAGGGCAAGGCCGAGTATCGCGCGAGCAAGAAAGGCGAACGCGAATTCAAGGTGCAGGTGGAACGCATCTCCGGCACGGGCTACGAGCTCTACGTCAACGGCGTGAAGCGCGGCGATCTGCGCACGAGCGGACGCGAGGCAAGGATCGAGTTCTCCACCGAGCCGAAGAAGAACGAATTGCTGCTCGACTTCGACCCGCGCGGCCAGGTCATCGATGTGATGCAGGCCGGCGCCATCCGCGCCACCGGCACGTTGCTGGCGAAGGCGCAGAATGTGAACGTCGCCACGCCGAGCATCCAGAGCTTCAGCATCCCGTCCACCGGCACGGACGACAACGCCACCGCGAAGGCCAGGCTCCGCATCCGTGAGAACGCCCGCAAGGACTTCTCCGTCGAGATCGAGGACGTGCCCGTGGGCGCGTATGAACTCCTCGTCGCCGGCAACGTGGTCGGCACCATCAACGTGGTGGCGACCACGGGCGGCACCGAGGGCGAAATCGAATTCAACGCGGGCGATGATCATCCCGACGGCGAACTGCCGCTGACGTTCGATCCCGCCGGCGCCAGCATTGTCATCCGCAAGGATGGCACGGTTTACTTCGAGGGCGTCATCGGCTCGGGCGGTTCCACGGGCGGCAATACCGGAGGCAACAACAGCGGCGGGCCAGTCACGCCGGAAGCCCCGACGCAGCTGGAGGAGAACCTTGCGAAGACCGGCGTGATTCCCGGTGCGTCCGGCGATGCGAAGTTCGAGATTCGCGACAACGGCCGTCGCAAGTTCAGCGTGGAAATCGAAGACGTGCCCGCCGGCGCCTACAAGCTCTACATCGGCGGCGTGCTTCGCGGCACCATCAACGCCGTGGCGGTGGTCGGTGGCGTGGAAGGCGAGATCGAGTTCTCGCACGGCGATGACAATCCGAAAGGCGAGCTCCCGATGAACTTCGAGCCGCGCGGCCAGCTCATCGAGATCAAGAATGCCACTGGCGACATGATCTTCTCCCACCTGTTTGGCAATGGTTCGGCGCCGGGCGGCGGCTCTGGAAACACCGGCGGCTCCGGCTCGAGCTCCGGCAACGTCGCCCAACCAGCGGAGATCAAGCTCCCGCTCATCAGCACCGGCGCGGACTCGAATGCCTCTGCGGTGGCGAAGTTCCGCCGCAAGGACAACGGCGACGAAGATTTCGAAGTTGAAGTCGAGGACGTCAATGTCGGCTCCTATGAACTTGTGGTCGGCGGCGTGGTCCGCGCCACCCTCAACGTTGTCACCGTCCCCGGCGGCACGCGCGGCAAGGTCGAGTTCGACAGTGACTCTCCGAAAGCCGGCGAGCTACTCCTCGATTTCGTGGTCGCCGGACAGGAGGTGATCGTGCGCAAGGACGGCACGGCCTGCTTCTCCCGCGTGATTCCGGCGAACTGAACCATTCGACAAGGCTCGGTCTCACGTTCCGGCGGGGTTCCCTGCGGCGCGCCAGCGCCCGGGAACCCCGCTTCGCTTGAGATGCGCGGGACGCGTGGACCCAATTCGCACCACGAACTGGCAGTCTGCCGAACCGCAGGTGGCCGGTCCGCCGGCCCCGGTCCAGCCAGGTTCCGCGAGTGATCGATTCGGCTCGTGCAGTTCCCAGTTGCGCTTGCGGAAGAAATCCCGCACAACAGCGCGCCCAATTTCAAAACAAACATTTGATCCATGAAGAAAGAGACGAAGGAAAAGAAAGAGAGCAAGAAGTCGACGGATGCGCAGCTGCTGGACCTGTTGAAGCGCGTGCTGCCGAAGGCCACGCACGATCCCAAGCTGGCCGGCGTGATTTACAAGGCGGTGGAGCAGGAGCTGCAGTCGAAGAACCGCGTGAAGTCATTCGAGAAATTTTGCGAGAAGGTCGAGCTGCCCGATCTCGAGCCGCAGACGGTGATGAACGTGCAGAAGCAGTTCAACGAGACGTTTTCGGACGGCGACGTGATCATCAAGCCGAACAAGAAGGAGAAGACTCTTTCCGTGGAGGTGTCCTTGCCGGACGGCAACCAGTTCACCAGCGAAATCAAAGTCCGCCCGCTCGCGCCCGAAGCGGGCGATGAGCAGGAGATCACGCTGAAGTTCGTGCCGTTCCCGGTGGCGTTGCCCGGGGATCAGGAACTGGTCTGGATGCTGGCCAAGCGCGAGAACATGACGCCCGAGGAAGCGGGCATCGCGCTGACGAAGATCGAGGACGATTTCTGGGCGTCAAAGACGGGCCAGAAACTGATTCGGGATCGCGTGGAGCGCAGCTTTCCCGAGTTCATCTCCCGCGCGCCGAGCGGCATGTTGGGCGACCTCGGTTTGAAGCGGCATTACAAGACGCCGGAGCCGGTGAAGGTGCTCAAGCCGATGCCGGCGAAGAAGTGACGCGCGGCTTCATGCCGAGCAGCGCCTGCGGCGTGTCGAACAGGATGCGCCGCGCGATCTCCAGCGCTTCCGTGTCCGCGTACTGGCCTTGCGCGACTTTGTCCGCCAGCACGCGGGCGAGTTGTTTGCGCACGAGTATCGCCTTGGCGTAGACCCATTCGACGCAATACGCGTCGCTGAAGAATCCCACCTGCTTGTTGGCCGGCAACATGTCGAGCCGCTCGGTCATGACCTGGCGAATCGTGTCGGGGAAAAAATTGTGCCACCAGTAACCAGCGAGGCTGAAGTTCGGCAGTTCGCGCGCGAGGGTGCAGAGGGATTGGTTCGCGTGACGGCTCGACAGGAAACATTGAAAGCGCAGCTTCGGATGGCGCGCGATCATCTCGGCGAGCTGTGAAATGCTGCGCTGATTGAGGCGGCTGCCGGTTTCAAACGGCAGCGGCTCCGCGCCGAAGCTGAACTGGAACACAATCTCGTTCCCGTGCTTCTCCAGTTCGGTGAGGAAGAGTTCATTCACGTAGCTGGCGTAGATGTCGCGTTCGCGCTCGCCGGCCTGTGCCCGACGCGCCAGCGCGGATTCCATCTCCGCATCGCTCACAACGCGGTAATCGATGTCCGTGGAAAGGTGCGTCGCGGTGGCGAGCACTTGCGCGTATGGAATCGCACCGACGTAATGCTGCACGGCGGCGTGGACATCGGCCAGCGTCCGAATCGTGCATTCGGTTTTCGGCCGGCCACCGGAACCAATGGGCGACGGGCTTTCCGGCGTGCGGCCCCAGCAGCGTTCCAGTTCGTAGAGCGCCGTGTCGAATTCGCCCCACTGGCAGCGCGTGAAGAATCCCCACTCGAGGGCGTATTGCAGACGCGCGTCGTCCTCGCCGTGACCGCGACGGGCAATCTCGGTTCCCGTGCGCCGGATGTTCAGGCGGTCGAGAATTGAATGATGCCAGGCGCGATCATCAGCGCGTTCGCGAATGATCGAATCGAGCCGATGCCAGTTGTCACATGTGATCGGTTCGCGCCACTGGTAGAGATCCTTGAGGATGATTCGCACGCCCCACCACGAACTGGTGTTCTGGATATGCGGGAGAAAGGGGAGCGCTTCTTCGATGCGCGCATGAGCTTCGGCTTCGTCCGGCCAGCCGGGGTATTGTGTCAGCCGCGCTCCGCTCGGGCAGCCCGCGGAATACAGGTCGCTGACGACCATGTGGTAGAGCAGCACGTCATGCAGTCCGCGCGCGCCCAGTTTTCCGCCGACGAGATGCGTGTGAATGTCAAAGACCGGAACGGTGGCGAGCGCGGATTCGAGATCATTCATTCGGGGTCAGTCCTTGGTTTCATCAATTGCCATCGAGAAAGGAGGTCAGCAGATCGGCCGAGGCGACCACGACATCGGCCAGCAAGCTGTAGCCTTGAAAACCGGCATAAGTCGCGGTGGTCTTCATCAGCTCCGGAGCCAGCCGTGCTTCTTTCGTGCGCCGCCGTTCCTCCGCCAAATCCGCCTTTTCCCTTTCGCGTGACCGCGTCATGCTGCCCTCGCGGATGAACTGCACGATGCGATGAAGTTCGTTCACATCGAACCACGTTCCGTGTGTTCGGCAGACATCCACGATGACTCCCGAGCAGCGCGCGAAATTGACGCGATTCATGAAGTCGCGGCAGTGCGGGCAGCGCAGGTAACGGACGGCGGCGATCGAATTCGCGGCACCCAGCGCGCGGGTGGTGCCAAGCACGGACGCCTGCTGTTCGGCGTCGCGGCAGATGCGTTCAAATGTCGTCGTGTCGAGCCAGAGCCCGAGACATTTGGTGCATTCGTGGAGCGGGATGCCGTGCAGGTCGCCCTTGAGCATGGAGGTCTGGCAGGCGGGACAGGGGCGTTTGGAATTTTTGCCCTGCCATGTCGCCGCAGCACCGCCGCAGTGCGGGCAAAACTTCGATCCCTGAAACATCATGCCGAAGCAAGTCGGACACGAAACGGTGGCCAGCCGCGCGCCGCAGTGATCGCACTTCGGTTTGTCACTCGAAACGGCCGCGCCGCAACTGTAGCAGTGGAGGGTCCGGGCAATCATCGTGCGCAAGCCTCGCATGGCGGCGGCGTTTCTTCGATTCCAAACTCCGCCGAATCTTCCAAGTTGGGCCTGAGGACAGACTTGGAACCACGAAATACACGAAAGCCAATCGACATGTGAACAACCGACGCAACGGACGTTTGATGAATTAAAAGTGGCAAAGGTGGCCGGCTTTCGTGGCCTTCGTGTATTTCGTGGTTCCAACAACCAGTTTCAAACCCGGCTCCGCTGCGAGGCGAGAAAACGTTTTACTTGGGTCGCGTTCGGAATTCCCGCCTGACCGCCGTGCGTCGTGGCTTTCAGTGCCGCGGACGCGGACGCCCAGCGCAGTCGATCCGCCAAACCCATCCCGCGAGCCAGCGCGGCGGCATAGGCACCGTGAAAGACGTCGCCACAGCCGGTGGTGTCCCGGGCCTCGACGTTGAAGGCCGGAAGATGGCGCGGGGTGAATTGTCCATCGGCCAGATACCAGCAGCCACGCGCGCCGCAGGTGATCACAATGACCGCGCGATTCTCGTTCCAGAGGGCTTTGGCCGCGGCGGCGGCGGTTTTCGTCCGCGTGATTCTGCACGCGAATTTCTCAGACAGAATCGGGTGATCGACGAGCGCGAGCAGTTCAGGGAAGCGCGGCATATGGCTGCTCTCGAAGTCAGCCACCACGGGAATCTTCGCGGCCCGGGCGATGCGCGCGGCGCGAATCATCCCGGGGATGCCGAAGCGATCCACGAGCAGCACGCGGGCGGACTGGATCACGCTCGCGTCCGGCCTGGTGGGATGCGCGCCGAGGGCGTGTTTGGTGTCGTAGAAAATGTTTCGCGTGCGACGCGCTTCATCGACCACGATCACGGAACGCACCGGCCCGGCCCCGTCGCGTCGCACGACGTGGCGCGTGTTTACCCTTTCCCGTGTGAAAGCGTGGAGGACGAACTGCGATTCCGGGTCGGAGCCAAGCGTTCCCGCAAACGCGGCCGTGGCGCCGAGTCGAGATGCGGCGACGAGCGCGGTGGCCGTCAGTCCGCCGCAATGGCGTTCGCGCTGGCGCACTTCGACCTTCGCATCTGCGGGCGGATAAGCGGGGACGTAGAGAATGTCGTCCACCGCCGTACTGCCGAGTCCCAGGACATCGAAGCGCGGTTTCATGCGAGGCAACTCACAGCGAGGCGAGCCACTGGCGCATCTGCGGCGGGTCTTCCTTGAACATCAGCGAGCCGGGCACGATGTAGTCGGCGCCGGCGGCCTTGAGCAGCGGCACGGTTTCGCGCCGGATGCCGCCATCGGCTTCGATCTCCGTCTTCAAATTGCGTTGCCGGATGATGTCGCGAGCGCGCCGGATCTTGCCGGGGATGCCGGCGTCCATGCTGGCGCCCTTGATGCCCATGGCGGTGCCGACGATGCAGAGCACGTCGAGGTCGTTCCAGTGCGGTTCGAGCACATCGATTGATTCGGTGATGAGGAGCGAGACGCCGGCTTTTTTGCCGCGCGCCTTGATGGTCTTGAGCACGTCGCCGGGGTTCTTCACCGAATCGAAGCAGAACAGGATGATGTCCGCGCCGGCCTCGACGAACGGATCGATCCAGCCGAGTGGATCGGTGACCATGAGATGGACCTCGAACGGCTTGGCGGAATGCCGACGGAGCTGGGCGATGAGATCCGGGAAGAACAGGAGGTTCTTCACATAATGGCCGTCGGCGACGTCGAGGTGCCAGCGTTCGGAGAAGGGCTCGACGCGTTTCATCTCGGCGGCGAGGTTGCCGAGGTCGGCCGACCACAGGGAGGTGGAACATTTGAGCATGGCGGTTTGTAGCCTGCACACCTGCCCAGATGAAGCGGGAAGTTTCGTCATGGCTGGCCGGGAAATGCCGTGGAAAATTGCGCGACGACGCCGGAAATCATCGTTGACGGTCGGGGGTTCACGGGTAACATCGCGCGCCTAACTTTTAGTAACCGCAAAGAAAGAAACAAACTATGGCAGTCAAAGTCGCAATTAACGGGTTCGGACGCATCGGTCGCCTCGTCTTCCGCGCGCTCGTGGAACAGGGTCTCGTCGGCAAGGACATCGAAGTCGTCGCGGTCGGCGACATCGTTCCGGCGGACAACCTCGCCTACCTGTTGAAGTACGACACCGCCCAGGGCCGTTTCAACGGCACGGTCGGATCGAAGAAATCCGCCGCCGACAAGGCCGAGGACGACGTGCTCATCGTCAACGGCAAGGACATCCACGTCGTCAGCGCCAAGACCCCGGCGGAACTGCCGTGGGCGAAGTTCGGCGTGGACATCGTGATCGAGTCCACCGGCCTTTTCACCGAAGCCGAGAAGGCCAAGGGCCACCTCACCGCCGGCGCCAAGAAGGTCATCGTCTCCGCTCCGGCGAAGGGCGAAGACATCACCGTCGTCATGGGCGTGAACCACGAAAAATACGACGCGTCGAAGCACAACATCATTTCCAACGCGAGCTGCACCACGAACTGCCTCGCGCCGCTGGTGCATGTTCTCCTCAAGGAAGGCTTCGGCATCGAGGAAGGGTTGATGACCACCGTTCACGCTTACACCGCGACGCAGAAAACGGTCGACGGCCCGTCCAAGAAGGACTGGAAGGGTGGCCGCACCGCCGCGCAGAACGTCATCCCCAGCACCACGGGCGCGGCTCGTGCGGTGGCGCTCGTCTGTCCCGAAGTGAAAGGCAAGCTCACTGGCATGGCCTTCCGCGTTCCCGTCCAGACCGTGTCCGTGGTCGACCTCACCGTGAAGACCACGAAGGAAACCAGCTATGCTGAGATTTCCGCCGCGATGAAGAAGGCCAGCGAGACCTACATGAAGGGCATCCTGAACTGGACCAGCGACGAAGTCGTCAGCAGCGATTTCATCCACGACAAGGCCAGCTCCATCTTCGACGCTGGCTCCGGCATCGAGCTGAACTCGAAGTTCTTCAAGCTCGTGAGCTGGTACGACAACGAATGGGGCTACAGCAACCGCGTCGGCGACCTGATCAAGCTCGTCATCTCGAAGGGCCTGTAAGTCTCGAAGTTTTCAGCAACGGCGGCTTTCGCAAGAGAGCCGCCGTTTTGCTTTCGGCTGTATCGACGAAACCGAAACATGCTCGCGAAACGCTGGCATCTCCACGACACTCGTCACGTCATCTCAGCAAACCAAACATGCGCATCATCGGCGGAACAGCGGCGGGACTGATCTTGAAGACTCCCGAAGGCTTCGGCGTTCGGCCAACACCGGACCTCGTCCGCCAGGCGATCTTCAACAGTCTTGGCGATTGCGTGGTCAACGCCCGCGTGTTGGAACTCTTCGGTGGCACCGGCGCGCTCAGCCTTGAATGCCTCAGCCGCGGCGCAGCCTCCGCGACGTGCATCGAGCTTTCCCGCAAGCACGCGCGGTTCATCGAACAGAACTTCACAGCCACAGGAATAGGAGCCGGGAAATTTCACCTCCGGCTTCAAGATGTCTTCAGCGCCATACCCCAGCTCGCCGCGTCCGGCGCGCAGTTTGATTTGATCATGGCCGACCCGCCGTTTGGCGAAAAGAACGTCGGCAAGCGTTCCACCTCCATGTCGCAGGAGCTCCTCGATGAGGAGCAATTGCCGTCACTGCTCGCGCCGGACGGACTGTTCGTGCTCGGCCACACGCGCCGCGACACCGTCACCATCACGCCCGCCTGGGAAGAGGTGAAGGAGATGAAGCACGGCGATTCGATGATGCGCTTCCTCCGTCGCAAGGCGTGATGCTCGGCGCTGGTGCCAGCGCACGATAATTCTTTTCCGTCTCGCCGCGTTTCTTCACTCTCGCCCGCATGTCGAATCCGATCATCGTCGCCCTGGATGTTCCCAGCGTGGAGAAGGCGCTCGCGCTCGCCGAACAAGTCGCGCCCGCCGTCGGCGCCTTCAAGATCGGCAGCGAGCTCTTCACCAGCGGCGGGCCGGACATCGTTCGCCGCATCCGTGCGACGGGCGCCTCCGTCTTTCTCGATCTCAAGTTTCACGACATCCCGAACACCGTCGCCAAAGCCGTCGCCGCCGCCACGCGACTCGACGTCCAGATGCTCACCATCCACACCGGCGGTGGACCGGAGATGATGCGCGCCGCCGAGGCGTCCGCGCAGGAAACCGCGAAGTCGCTGAACCGCCCCGTTCCTCTCGTGCTCGGCGTCACCGTGTTGACCAGCATGGACGGCAACGAACTCGCCTCCGTCGGCCTGCCGCCAAATCCCGGCAAGCAGGTGGAACGTCTCGCTTCCCTCGCCGCCAGTTCCGGATTGCGCGGGCTCGTCTGCTCTCCGCTGGAGCTGGCTGCGCTCCGTCAGCTGTTGCCCGCCTCCATGCAGCTCGTGACGCCTGGCATCCGCGGTCCCGGCGATGCCGCAGGCGATCAGAAGCGCACGCTCAGCGCGCCCGAGGCGATGGCTGCCGGCGCGAGCTGGCTGGTGATCGGCCGCCCGATTTACGCCGCTGAAAATCCGCGTGCCGCCGCGGAGAAGATTCTCGCGACGCTGCAATGAGCCGACGGCGTTCACTTCCCGCTTCCAGGCCCTCTCAAAATTCTCCGTTGACAGAAAGTAAGTATTCACTCACTTTCATCTCACATGCGGACGCAACGGTTAAGCTGTGAAGAACGGAAGGAAGCCATCGTGAAGGCGGTGCTTCCGATTTTTGCCCGCAACGGATTTGCCAACACCACGACGCGCGAGCTGGCGAAGGCCGCCGGGGTTTCCGAGGCACTCCTCTACAAACATTTCCCGAGCAAGGAATCGCTCTACGCGGAGATCCAGACTTTCGGATGCAAGGGCTGCGATCCCGGATTGCAGAAGCTCATCGATCTGGAGCCGTCGACACCCACGCTGGTGTACATCGTTTACTACATCATGCGCGTGAACATCGTCGGGCGCGGCAAGGAAACCATCTGCGCCGAGACGCGGCACCGCATGATTCTGAACAGTTGCCTGGAAGATGGATCGTTCAGCCGGTTTCTTTTCCACAACCGGTTCGCGGAGAATCTTTCGCGGATCGTGGAGTGCATGGACGCCGCCGCCGCGGCCGGGGATCTCGTGGGCAGTCCGGTCAGCAAGCCGAACCTCCTCCTCTTCGCGCACCATCTTGCGACGATGATCGCGACGATGCACCTGCCGAAAAAGCCGGTGGTGGACTACGAGGCAAGCCGCGAGGAACTGGTGCAGCAGGCGGTGTGGTTCGCCCTGCGCGGGCTGGGCATGAAGGACGAGGCCATCAAGCGGCATTACAGCCCGAAGGCGCTCGGCCTGTTTTTCAACGAGGATCGCTGATTTACCTTACAAAATTGTAACGCAACTTTCGTGCGATTCCGGTGAGTAAGTATTCACTAGGCGCAGTCTAATATGGCGACGATGACAGCAAAAATGGCAAACAGCATGAGAAGGCAACAAGTTACGTCAGCAAGCGGCCGATGCCGGCGGGGAATCGCGTCACATGCCGCGCCGGAGCCGGATTCTTTGGAAAGGTTGAAAACCCGGCTGCTGGCCGAGCAGATGCAATCGGTGGGCGACGCGGAACTGGCCAGCCGCCTCCGTCGGGCTGCGGATGAATCCGCTTCGCTCGCCTGGTCCACCGCCTATCCGCTGCTCACCTTGCCCGAGCTGCTTCGCGAGAAATTTTCCACGGCCCGGACGCAATTTGAACAACAGTGCCGCATTCAATCCCGTGGCCGCCTGGCGGTCCAACTTGCGGCCTGATTTCCTGAATCGCCCGACCAACCCAGTTGCAACTATGAAAACCAATCGAAACCGCGGCGGAAAGACGGTGCGCAAGGATTGCGCTGAACGGCATTCGCGAAAGACCCTCGTTCGCGGACGCAAGCGCGAGCTGAAGCGGGCATCGGTGCCGGTGACTCCGGTGCCAGCCATCTCGCCGGCTCCGGTCGCGGCCCCAGAACCGACGCCCACGGAACTGGGCGGCTACACCGGCGACAGCGCATTTCATCTTTACGTGCGCGAGATCGGCCAGACAAAGCTTCTCACGCCGAAGGAAGAAATCCAGCTGGCGCGGCGCATTCAGCGCGGCGACGCGGCGGCCCGCGAGCACATGATCAAGGCGAACCTGCGCCTCGTGGTGAAGATCGCCCGGGACTATGAGAACTACGGCCTGCCGCTGCTCGACCTGATCAACGAGGGCAACATCGGGCTCATGCGCGCGGTCGAGAAATTCGATCCCCGCAAGGGCGCGAAGCTCTCCACGTATGCCGCCTGGTGGATCAAGCAGTCCATTCGCCGCGCGCTCTCGGATCAGGGGAAGACCATCCGTATTCCGGTCCACGCCACCGACAAGCTGCTGCACATCCGGAAAGCCGCCACGCGGCTCGAGGAGGAATTGGGCCGGGAACCCACCGCGGAGGAGATTGGCGAGGAGCTCGCCATTCCGGCGAAACAGGTGCGTCACCTGCAGACCGCCGCGATTCGTCCCGCGTCGCTGGATGCGCCGCTGGGCGACGACGAGAGCAATCGCATCGCGGACGTGATCGCGGACGAGCGCGCCACGTCGCCGTACCAGGATCTCGAGGACAAGACGAACGTTGACATGGTCCGTGAGGTCATCGGCATCCTCGATCCGCGCGAGATGACGATCCTGCGCTATCGCTTCGGCCTGGATGGCGGGGGCGAGAAGACGCTCGAGGAGGTCGGCGAAAAATTCGGCGTCACGCGCGAACGCATCCGCCAGATTCAGAATGTCGCGCTGCGCAAGCTCCGCAAGAAGATCGAGAAGCTGGACACGGTGACCGTCGCGGCTTGATCGCCCGTGCCCGGGCTGACAACGTGCGCTTCATGAAAGCGATACGTGTCCATCAGTTCGGCGGTCCGGAAGTGTTGCGGCTGGAGGAGGTGTCTTTGCCGGCCCCCGGCCCCGGCCAGGTGCTCGTCAAGATTCACGCTGTGGGCGTCAATCCGGTCGAGACCTACCAACGGTCGGGCAGCAATCCCGCGCTCAAACTCCCGTGGACGCCGGGCATGGATTCCGCGGGCGTGGTGGAGGCGGCGGGTGCCGGCGTGACTCAATGCAAGGCCGGCGACCGCGTTTACACCTCCGATACCCTCACCGGCTCTTACGCCGAGTACGCCTTGTGCGCGGAGAAAAATGCTCATCCATTGCCTGCCGGCATTTCTTTTCAGCAGGGCGCGGCCATCAACATTCCTTACGCGACCGCTTATCGCGCGCTCTTTCACCGCGCCCGGGCCCAGGCCGGTGAAAGCGTCCTGATTCATGGCGCCAGCGGCGGCGTCGGCATCGCCGCGACGCAAATCGCGAGGGCGGCGGGCTTGAACGTGATCGGCACCGGCGGCACGGAGGCCGGTCGGAAGCTTGTGGCGGATCAGGGCGCGCATCACGTCGTGGATCATCGCGATCCCGCGTATCTGGAAAAGATTCTCCAACTCACGGACGGTCGCGGCGTGGACATCATCCTCGAGATGCTGGCCAATGTGAACCTCGGCAAGGATCTCACGCTGCTCGCGCCATCCGGCCGCGTCATCGTCATCGGCAGCCGCGGCAACGTGGAAATCACGCCGCGCGAATTGATGAAACGCGACGCCGACATCCGGGCGATGATGCTTTTCAACGCCTCAGACGCGGAACTCGCCGGCATTCACGCGGCGCTCGGCGCCGGGTTGGAGAACGGAACGCTCCGTCCCATCGTCGGCCGCGAGATGCCGCTGGCTGACGCCGCCAAGGCGCATGTCGCCGTGCTGGAGCCCGGGGCGTACGGAAAGATTGTCCTGCGCCCATAAGCGCCGGCTCGCGCGGCCTATCGCGCCGGCCACAGGAAGACGACCAGCAGCCCCACCGAGAATGCGACGGCGAAGGTGATGACGACACGCCGGGCGAGCGCGCGTTCGCCCATCACGACAACCATCCCGCCCTTGAAGACGAGGTTCGACAGGGCGGCGACAAGAATCACCCGCCAGCCCGTGTCGTTTGCGACCCGGCCCGAATTCACCATCTGCGAGACGGACAGCGTGATCGCGTCCATGTCGGTCAAACCAGAGAGAACCGCAACCGCGTAGAGGCCACCCTCGCCGAGGTAGTCCCGCGCCGCCGCGGTCGCAATCAACATCAGCGCGTAGAGCCCGGCGAAGATGATGGCTGGTTTCAACTCGGCCGGATTTTCATGTTCCGGCATCGCCGAGGTTTCCCGACGCGCCGAGAACCCAAACCATGTTGCGAGCAGGCCGACGGTGGCGAGCATGGTCGCGACCGGCGCGAAGGCGACGTTCAGCAACGCCGGCGAGGTCGCGCCAATGAGGGCCAGGATTCGCACGAACAAAATGGCCGACGCCGTGACGATGACAAATGCCGCGAGCGCAACGCCGCCAGCTGACGGGCCGGAGCGGCGGGCGTACGATGCCGTGGTGGCGGTGCTGGAAATCAGCCCGCCCAGGATTCCTGCCGCCAGCGTGCCGGCGCGGGGCCCGAGCAGTTTGTAGATGAGGTAACCACCCAGGCTGATGCCGACGATGAGCACGACCATGAGCCAGATCTTGAAGGGATTCAGAACCAGGTAGGGCCCGTAGAACCGGTTCGGCAACACCGGCAGGATGACCAGCGAGATCAGCGCGAACTGCATCACCGCGGTGAAGTCGCGCTCTCCGATGCGCGACGCGAAGCGGTGCATCTGCGGCTTCAGATGGAGCAACACCGCCACCGTGCCGCCGATGGCAATCGCCAGCGCGGTCTGCTGGAGGACGAGCAGCCCGCCCACGGCGAACATCACCAGCATGGCCACCTCGGAGGTCAGGCCCGGATCGGGATCCTTCGGGCGGACTGCCGGCAGATTGCCGACGATGAGAAGTCCCGCGAGGCCGGCGAGCCCGATCCCCACCAACCACGGGCCAAACGTTCCCGCCAGATGCGCGCACACCGCGCCCAGCAAGGTGATCAGGGGGAACGTCCGGAAGCCGGCGAGGCGGGCGTTGGTGCGTTCGCGCTGCAGGCCGACCAGCAGGCCGAGGCCGAGCGCGATGGCGAGCTGCTGATAGAGAGACGCCATTTCCATTCGGACGCCCGCGTCAGCGCTTGTAGATCGCCTTGGCCTCGTCCGCGGGCGTCGGCCGCGAGCGACGTGACAAGGTGTAGACGTTGCGCCGTTTGATCGTGTCACCGGCCTTCATTTGTCGCAGCGGTCCCAGCGTCTCCAGCTCGATGTACGGCAGCGGATTGGCGGCGGTGTAAATCTCGGCGCTGCTTCCCTTGTCCGGGTAATCGCCGCCCTTCACCCGCGGCGAATCGATGCGAAGCACCTGCTTCTCGCCGACCCACAGCAGGCTGTCGCCATCGAGACCGATCTTGTGCGGCGCCTCGGGATTGCGCGTGAGAGACACCAGGCCATCCTCCACCTTCAGGCTTGGCGGGGGAGTCGGGAGCAGCGGCGTGTAGCCGTCCTTGAAGATCGATTTCTTCGGCACCGGCGCGAACAGGCCGGCGGGCTCCTTGAGCTGCGTGATCACCCAGATGCCGATGACCGCGGGCTCGCCGCGGGTGCGTTTGTAGGTCGTCGTAATCTCCAGCTGCGGCCTGCTCGAATGAAGCTCGATGCGGCGCTCCGCAACCGTGAGGAAAAACGGATCCTCGGACGTGATCAACGTCAGGGTCTTGCCGGAAATTTTCACGTCAGCCGCCCAGCCGTCGAAGGCCGGCGGCGGACGCCAGCCCTTGCGGTTGGTGAAGACGGTCCAGTCGGATTCCGGTGACGGCCACGTTTTGTCGCCGCCAAAATTCACCCAGTCCTTCGACGCCCACACCGACAGCTCGCCATCGGCAATGCGGCCGGCGAGGGAGGGGTTCTCCCAAAACACACCCGGCTCGCCGACATAGCCGAACTGCATGACGCGCCCGACCGCCGGCACCACCACGGCGGCGACTTCGCCGTTGCTCAAGACATAGGAGTCCGGCCAGCCGTGATAGTTTGTGCGCGTGATGGACACGCCCGCCTGCGCGCCCGGAGGAACGGTGATGAGAAGCGCCAGGATGGCGGCGAGAAAGCCGGGTCGGATGCTGAAGTTCATGGCTCCAGTTTGCTACCAGTCATCTCCGCGAGCAAATGGAAGAAGGCGCGCTTGCGTTCGCTGCTGAGCCCCCAGTTGACCGGCACGCTCTGGTAACCGTCGGCGAAGCCCTCGCCCTTCCCGCGGAAATCGAAGTATCCCCACGACGCATGCTCGCTGATCGCGGCCGTGAAGTTGTTCGTGGGCCGGTCGAAGTTGAAGTGGTCGTCCTCGTTGAACAGAACCGGCTTGGGCGTGTACCCCGCCACCTGCCGGGTCTTTCGGACCATGCCGGCGATCTTCGCGGGATCGGAAACTCCGTTGCCGTGCAACAACAGGAAGTCAGAGGCGCGCACCACCTTCTCCTGCGGAATCACGCCGCCCCCGTAAGACGTGCCGACAAGCAGGCGCCGGCCCTGTTGCGTCTTTTCGCGAACGCGTCGAATCAGCTCGTGAACCCGTTCCGGCTTCAGGATGGCGTGATCGTAACGAACGTTGCACTCGTTGTTGATCTCGATGAGCAGATTCCGGTGGCCGCGCTCCTGCAGCCAGGCCGTCGCGTTGTCCGTCGCGCGAATGACCGCCGCCTCGTCCTTCAACCGCTCATCCTGCCCGAAGTAAAAATAACCCAGGATGACCACCATGCCGAGCTCGTCGGCCCGATCCAGGATGCGCTCCAGACGCGCCATGTAATCGGCGCGAAGCGACCCGTCCTCGTTGATCGCGGAGTTATGCCACGGCTGATCCTGCGAGTAGCCCTGCGGCGAACCGCCCTGCAGATTCATCGTGATCGCCAGCAGGCCGTGCCGTCGCCATTCAGGCATCGCGGCAATGAACTCGCGCGTGTTGCGTTCCGCGTCCCAGACGCCGGTGTCCGGATACGCCCACTGCTTCACAGTCGCCGGATTCCGGTCATCGAAGATCCCCTGCACCATGCGCGAGTTGAAGAGCAGCCCTTCGATCCTGTGTCCACGCCATGTCCTGCCCTTGTAAGTGGGTTCGCCATTGAGATGAACCGCATCGCCCACGAGCGAGACGGTTGTGCGGCGCGGGATCGACGGAGCGGCCCCGGCAACAGCCACCAGCAACCCGGAGAGAAGGAGAATGACAGGGCGCAGTCCCGCGAACGGAGTCTTCATGCGTGTGCGCATAAGTAGCTCAAACGCCGGCGCCGGGCAAAACGAAAGTCAGGCGACGCGCCGCCCGGGCCTATTTGTCGACGGCAGAGAGGCCGCCCACGGACGGTTTCTCGCGTTGGAGAATGCGTGCGAAGTATTGCAGCTCGGCGTTGCCCGGCTCCCGTTCGAGCCCGAGCTGGATGAGCGAACGAGTCCTGGCCGGCTCCACCAGTCCCCACGTCGTGCGCGTGGCCTGCACGGCGAGCCGCGCGGACGACCAGTCCGCATCGGGCTGCCGTTCACGGATCAGCGTTTCCACCGCATCGGCGCCCTGCATGCGCTGCGCGGAAGAACCTCTCAGCAACATCGCCGCCGCCACGATCTTCCGGGAGACTTCGGGCACGCGGGACATCAACTGCGGCGGCAGCGCCGGCGTGTTGGTGGAGCGGAACACGCACGGCATCGCGCGCACTTCGACGGGCTCGGCGGCGCCGGGCAACGTTTCGTAACTCAGGCGCCAGAGGATGTGCTTTTGCAGCTCCTCGTTGAACGTCCAGAAGGTGCCGAAGGTCTGCGCGAGCTGGTCGGTGGAGAGCGCGTTGAGCGCGGCGACGCGTTCCGGGGACGCGAGATGGCGTTGGTGCGTCCGCTCGTCGAAACGCGAGATCGTCTGCGCGGTGATGCCCAGGTAACGCGCCAGCGGAGCCTGATATTCCAGCACCGGGAAGAGATCGCTCTGGGTCGGCCCCTCGCCCGCGATGGCGAACGCGGTGCGTTGCGAGGCGAATTGACGCGCGGCAAGCTGGGCCACGGAATGGATGCCGATCAGGGCCAGATCCTCCTTCACGGTCGGGCGTTCAAAGATGCGATCCCAGTCCTTCAACGTGGAGGCCCAGGGCGTGCGCGAGCCGATCAGCACGATGTCGCCGGCGCCCGTGTCCCAGATCTCCAGGTGCGGAAAGGTGTGGCCGAAGGTGCGGAGCACCAGGCCCACAATGCCGTCGTGCATTTCGTAAACCTGAAACCATTGCACCATGATGCCGCCGTCCTTCAGCCGGCTGGCCGCCAGCTCGTAGTATTCCTTGCTGAACACGCTGCCGACGCCGGCCATCCACGGATTGGAAGGCTGCGTGATGATGACGTCGTACTGCCGCGGGCTGAGCTTCAGCGCCGTGCGCGCATCTTCGATCTCGATGGTGGTCCGCTTGTCGGTGAGCACGCCGCGGTTCCACGGCTCGAAGAACTTCGCGGCGCGGACGACGGGTTCGCAGTTCTCGGCCACCACGAGACGCTCGACGGGATGCGTCAGCACGGAGCCGCCGGTGATGCCGCTGCCGAGCCCCAGCACGAAGACATCTTTCGCGCCGGGCCGCGCGAGGAAAGGAAGGTGGCCGATCAACTTCTGGGTGCTGAGATCGCCAAAGGACGATGCGTCGGCCTTGCCATTGATGCGAAGGCCGTATTCGTCGAAATCGCCCCATCTGCTCCTGCCCTTCTCGACGGAGACGGTCGCATCCGCCGCATCCTCGTAGAACAGGATCTGAATCTTCTGCTTGCGCTCCTCCATGATGGAGAAGTCCGGTTCGCGTTCGTGCTTCCGGAACGCGCCGGAGCTCATCACATGCCGCCAGCCGTCGCCTTCAAAGGCGAACAGCAGCGCGAGCAGCACCGCCACGCCGCCGGCGGCGCCGAGTCCTTTCGCGAGTTTTTCGCGCCACGCGGTGAGCGCCGCGACCGCGCAGAGCACGCACGCCAGCAGGCCAAAGGAATTGCGCAGGCCCGCGGCGGGCATGAACACGAAGCCGGTCAGCAACACTCCCACGACCGCGCCGAGCGTGTTCCAGGTGAGGAGCTGGCCGACCTTCATGCCGAGCGCGGCGGCCCGGCCGGACAACGCCCGGATCAGCAGCGGCAGGACCGCGCCGAGCATCGCGGCGGGAACGCCGAGGACGAACATGGAGATCGCCGCGGTGAGCAGTTGATGGTAGGTGTAGCCGACGGTGCTCTGGTTGAGGCCGGACTTGGTGTAGCGATAGATCTCGATCCACCATTCGATCTTGAGGACGAGCAGGCCGACCCAGGCGGCCGCGCCAAGCAGCAGGCAGACGACGAGCGGTTCGCTGCGCCAAAGTTTCCAGCGTGGTGAAGCGATCATGCCGGCACCGAGGCCGATGCCGAGGATGAAGGCCATCAGCACGATGGCAAAGGCTTGCAGGCTGGAGCCGAACAGCAGCGCGAGCGAACGCGCGGCGAGCACTTCGAGGCCCATCGAGACGCCGCCGGTGATGGCGACGAGCAATCCCGCCCAGCGCAAGGTGGCGTCAGAAATCTGCGGGTCGGCCTCGCTTCTTGCGGGAGCATTCGCAGCCGTGGGCGAAACTTCCGGCTCCAGCCCGCCGAGTCCCATCGCGATGCCGCCGATGAGGAGGTTGATCAAAGCCGCGGCCTGGAGCGAGGCGACGAGGCCGAGGTTTTGCACGAGATAGAATCCGGCGACCGCGGAGCCGAAGACCGCGCCAAGGCTGTTCACGGAGTAGAAGCGCGCGGAACGGCGTCCGGCCTCGATGGAGCTCTTTTGCAGCCACGTCGCAATCAGCGGCAGCGTGCCGCCCATGAGCACGGTGGGGATGATCAACAGTCCGACCGCCAGCGCGCCCTTGAGCGCGAGCAGCAGCCCGCGTTGCTCCAGCAGGTTCGAGCCGACGCTGACGAAGATGGAATCCGCAATGCCATGGAATGAGGCGAAGAAGAACGCGTAGAGGCCAATGACGACCTCCATGAGGCCGTAGGCTTTCAGCTAGCGGCGCACGCGATCGGATTTGCCGCCGAACAGGCGGTTGCCGAGCGCGAGCCCGCCCATGAAGACCGCGAGCACCACCGTTTGCGCGTAGATGGTGCTGCCGAACATGTGCGAGAGGTATTTCGACCAGATGACCTCGTAGACCAGCGCGGTGGCTCCGGAACAGAAGAAGAGCGTGAGAACCAGCCAGCCCGAATTGCGTTTCTCGTGCATAGACCCGCTGACCTTAGCACCATCGGTGCCGAGGCTGCGGGCGCAACCGGGGGACAGGGAAACCGGCGGAAACGGCAAGAACTGCACGCCGGATCGGAAAAGTATTCCCGTCGGCGTGCCGGGAAAGAAACGGGACTCAGGCAGGCTGAAGCTTCGTCAGCCCGGCCTTGATGCCCTCGATCATGGTCGCGAGACGGCGGCCGTACTCGACGAAGTTCGCGCGCATCGCGTCGTCGTTGGACTTCGATCCGGCGTCGTGGAAGACCACGACCATGTGCGGCTCGATGGAAATGCCGGCGTCGAACCCGCGCTCGAAGGCATCCTTCAAGATGTCGCGCACGCGGCCCTGGCCTTCTCCGGGCCAGTTGTAGTCGGCATCCTTTTTCGCCGGGTTCCACGTCGCGTCCTTCACATGAATGTGCGCGACGTGCCCGCGCACGTTCGTCCAGAACTCCCACGGGTCCTGCTGCGGCCACGGCCTGGGCTTCTTGCGGTCGGCGTTGAAGACGGGATTGGCGGTGTCGAACACCCACTTCAATCCGGGCGCGGCCTCCAGCAGTTGAAGCGCGTGTTGCCAGCTCATGCCGCCGTAGTTCATGCAGTTCTCGTGAACCGGCGTGATGCCGGCATCGAGAAAACGCCCCGTCACTTCGCGCACGCGCTCGAAAACCGCGGCGGGAATCTCCGCCTCGGCGTCGCCCGGCTTGAAGCTCATGATGCGGACGAACTTCGTCCCGAGCCGTTGCATGCGCGGAATGCAGCGGTTCACCTCGGCGAGGGTCACGTCAAACGGCGTCGCCACCGTCTTCGCCCAGTTCATGATCGTGGAGCCGAAGCAATGGACGCCGATGTTCGCCTCCGCGAGCTTCCCAACGGCGCAGTCGAAGGCCTGGTCGGGAATGTCGTGGAAGTTCGCCTTGGGAAAGCCGGGCACCTCGACGCCGCGCATCTCCAGTTGCGTCCAGCCCAGCTCGCGCGCGGCGCGAATCTGCGCGTCGATAGTGTTGCCCGCCTCGTCGCCGATGCCCGTGAGAATCATGCCGGCAATCTTTCAAAATCCCCGCCGTGATGCCACTCAAAAGGCCGCACCAGAGTTGTTCGCTCGCGAAACAAAAAATCCCGGCGTCTCGGGGACGCCGGGATTCCGATCCGTTCCGCAACTCACCTCGGCGCTCAGGGCGTCACAAATCGCTCGCAGCAGAAGTTCAGCAACAACGCCTTGCTCGATGACGAGGACAACACGACACGCGAAATGCCTGCTCCCTCAAGCGTCAGTTGCTGCGGCGACGCGCTGCCGGCCGGCGGCCCGGCGTTCGCCACTTCCGCCCCCGCCGCGTTGAAGGCCTTCGCGGTGATGACACCTTCAAAGTCCCAGACGCTGAGCCGGACCCGGTCGCAACCCTCGATCGGCGGAAGCAGATCAATCTGAGTTTCGCCGAACAGGTTCAGCCAGTTGCCCGCGAGGCCGGCCGTGGAACCAAAGTTCACGACGCCACCGGGCGAGCCGAGGAGGAACGGCCCGCGCCCCGCCAGCGGGCTCGCGAACGTTCCCGCCGTCGCATTTGAAACGCTCTGGCAGCTCGAGGTCGGCTGCGGTGACGATGGAACCTGCGTGCGTTCGCCGCACACCTTCACAATCACGCACAGCGCGTTTGGCGAAATCACGCGGACATAGCCGATGCGCGCCGCCACGCCGCGCAGCGTGACGGTCTCCACGCCGGTGCCCGGACCGACGAGCTCCCGCCGCGCGATGACCGTTCCCAACGGGCCGACCGCTTCCAGCACCACGAGGCCGGAGGTCTGGCGAAGGTCGATGTGAATCGTATCGCAATCATTCTGTGGATGGATTCGGACCGTGTGCAGCACATCCAGACCGGTCGAACCGCTGCGGGTCACGATGCTGTTCTGCGGCTGCATCGCACCCGCCGCATTGAACGCCTCGAACTTGAAGCCGCCGATCTCCCACGGGTTCGGCTTCGCGCCCGGAGGCTGCGCGCTCAGCGTGAAGCAATCTTCCTTGCCCGGCACCACGCGGAAGAACTCGTGCTTCTCGGGCATCGACACCTTGGCGGAGCGGTCGGGGCCTTCCGTCGTGATGCTCGCGTTGACCGGCGACCACTTCTGCTCGTTGAGATCCCTGGTGCTTTCGAGCGTGTCGCTGGCGGAGAGCGGACGCCAGCGCAGCGCCAGCTCGCCCGCATCCTTGCTCGCGCGCAACGCGCCACGGGCCGGCAGGGTCTCGG
>JBDHQG010000718.1:0-2610 GCA_039806925.1 Limisphaerales bacterium | reverse complement strand
GCGCCATCCGAACCGAAGATTTTGCCACCGCACTGCTTTAGCGCTGCTGCGATGCTTTCGCGCTCGTGACGTTTGAGTTCATCACGGGTCAGGAGTTTGACGTGGCTGGCGGTTGACGGCGCGGTGGGTTTGGGGGACGCGTCCTGCGCGGGGGCGAGTTCGAAGCGCAATGGTCCGCCTTGCGACAGAATGACGGCGCGCTCAACGGCGTTCTGGAGTTCGCGCACGTTGCCGGGCCAATCATGGGCGGTCAGTTGATTCATCGTGGCCTGCGTCACGCGAGGGACGGGGCGGTTCATGCGGCGGGCGCTCTGTTTCACGAAATGAGAAGCCAGTGGCGCGATGTCATCACGACGTTCGCGTAGGGCTGGGATCTCAATGGGAAAAACGCTCAACCGGTAGAACAGATCCTGACGGAAGCGTCCGGCCTCAACCTCCTTCTTCAAATCACGATTGGTCGCAGCGATGATGCGGACGCTGATCTTGCGCGTACGCGTGTCGCCGACGCGCTCGATCTCCTGCTCCTGCAAAACGCGCAGCAACTTCGCCTGCATCGGGAGTGGAACTTCGCCGATTTCGTCCAGGAACAACGTGCCGCCGTCGGCCAGTTCAAAACGGCCCGGCTTGTCCTTGAGCGCGCCGGTGAACGATCCCTTCACATGACCGAAGAATTCGCTCTCGAACAAGGTCTCGGGCACCGCGCCGCAGTTCACTTTGATCAACGCCCGATCTTTTCGAGGACTATTCTCGTGGATTGCGCGCGCCACCAGTTCCTTGCCGGTGCCGCTTTCGCCGGTCACCAACACCGTGGCTTCGGTGGCGGCGACGAGCTGGATTTGTTGCATCACCTTCTTCAATCCGGGGCTGCTGCCGATGATGTCGCCGACACCCAACGCCGAACTCACTTCTTCACGCAGGTAAGTGTTCTCCTCTTCCAGGCGCGCCTTGAGGAATTCAATTTCCTCGAAGGCCCGAGCGTTCGCGATGCTGACCGCCGCGTGGTCGGCAAAGACGCGAAGCCATTGAAAATCGGCCGCGCCGAGTACGCCGGCGTCAAAAATCGCGAGCACCCCAAGGACATCTCCGCGGAACATGAGGGGTTGCGCTGCGAAAGTCTTCACGCCTTCGCGCTTCATCCACGCCGGCTCGGCGATCCAATCCTCCGTGCCTTGCACGTCGGCAAGCAGGAGCGGTTCGCCTGTTCTCGCCACGCGCCCAATTTTTCGCACGCCGATGGGGAAGCGCCGAAACGCTCCATCAAGTCGGGAATAATCCAGCGAGCCAGATCGGGGATTTCCGGCACTGGCCACCAGGTGCAGACAGCGCGTCTGGTCCGGGCATTCGGAACGAAAGCGACACGTCTCGCAGATGTCGCCGCCCTGGATGAGCCAGATGCGGGCGAGAATTAGGTTCGGACATTCGGCGATACCGCGGACCACCGCGCAGAGCACGTCATGCAGCGAACGGTTCTGCGCCATCGAAACCATCACCTCGGGAAGATTCGCGCAGTTCACTCGCGAAAACTACGAGAGTTCGGCTTTGATGGCAACGAGAGTTCGTAGATTACGAGATGTCGTCGGGAGGTGGCTTTACGGGATTTTGCGAAAAGCTCAATGAAGTGTGGGTTTTCGATAGTTGGCGCGTCCTGGCACGCTCCCAGCGTTAAGGAGGACAACGCTGCCAAAGCAGCAAACAACAAACATCGAAAGACAACAAACTATGAACCGCATCACTCCACTCGACCCGGCGTCGGCCACCGGCAAAACCCAGCAACTCTTCAACGGTGTGCAAGGCAAACTCGGCGTCGTGCCGAACCTCTTCCGCGTGCTCGGCAATTCACCGGCCGCGCTGGAGGGTTACCTCAACTTCAACGGCGCACTTGCTGGCGGCGTTCTGGGCGCCCGCGTCCGCGAGCAGATCTCGCTGGCCGTCGCGGAGTCCAATCTCTGCGGCTACTGCCTGAGTGCGCACACGTTCATCGGCGGCAAGCTCGGCCTGACGGAGACGGAAATCGCCGATGCCCGACGCGCGGTCGCCAGCAGCGACAAGACCGACGCCATACTGAAACTCGCCCGCACCATCGTCGTGCAGCGTGGTGAGATCAGCGACGCCGAGTTCAAAGCCGCCCGCGCTGCCGGCCTCTCCGAGGCTGAGACCGTCGAGACCGTCGCCAACGTCGCGGCGAACATCTTCTCCAACTATGTGAACCACATCGCCCGCACCGCGGTGGATTTCCCTGAGGTGAAGCCCGGCGAAATTCCCGCCGCCGAGGCCTGCGCGACGACCGCCACGAGCTGCGGTTGCGGTCATTGAAGAACATTTCCACGGGCGCCGTGCTCCGTGGGCTGAACAAACGAAACTAGAACAACACAAATGAAACGAATCATCACCACCACCCTCGCCGCGCTCGCGCTGTCCGCGACGCTCTCCTTCGGCGGGGAACTTCTCAACATCGATCGCGCCGCCGGTCACGCGCTGGACGCCTACGATCCCGTGGCGTTCTTCACCGAGCAGAAGCCGGTGAAGGGCGATTTCAAAATCACCGTTTCACACAAAGGCGCGACCTACTTCTTCGCTTCGAAGAAAAATCGCGATACCTTCCAGGCTAAT
>JBDHQG010000717.1:0-2610 GCA_039806925.1 Limisphaerales bacterium | reverse complement strand
CTGCGTCTGCTTCTGCTTGAGCAGCCACACGCGGCATTCCTCGACCGCCGCCTTGTCGCCCATGACCTCGTCGAAGGCCTCGATCATCAGCGCCTGCGTTTCGATGGGCGCGCGATACCACCACCAGCTCAGCTCCGTCTCGCGCCAGAACATGCCCATCTCCTCGTTCGTCACGCTGCGTTCCTTGATCGAGCGCAGGATGTCGTGCGGCGTCTTGTCGTTGACCTTGTCGTGCGAATTGAACCGCTGCAACGCCAGTGCGAGATGACCCTGCGACTGGCGGTTGTCCACCTTCAGCCAGTGCTTGCGCGACTGCGCGAGGAAGAAGTCCACCGCCTTGCGATGCGGCGCGGCGACCGGCATGTCCTTCAGGAAGAAACTGCGCCCGTAGAGATACAGCGCATCCGTCGCGCTCGGCACATACTTCCCCGGCTCGGGCCATTTCTGGATGCGCTCGTAGTGCTCCGTCATCCAGCCATCGAGCCGGTTGAGCGAACGCAACGCGGGCGCGACATCCAGCTCCGCGCCGAGATGCCGCATCCGTCCGAAGCCCGTCGTGATGTAAAGTGTGATGTAGTCGTTGCCCGGGCCGCCGGGGAACCACGGCCACGCGCCGTCGCCGAGCTGCATCTCCGCGAGCTTCGCGAAGGTCCGTTCCGTCTCGTTGTCCAGCCGGTTCGCGTCGAAGAGAATCCCGACGTTGCGCCGCGCCTGGCTTTCGCTGTTCGCCTGCCGCAACCACGGCGTCTCCTCCACCATCACGCTCTTCAAGTCCTGGTTCTTCTCCAGCGGCGAATCGAGCGCGGGCGTTCCCTTCCATTGATCGAACACGCGACGAATCTTCGGGTCGCTGTTCGCGATGAAGCGCGCGAGCGCGTTCGCGTAAAGCCGGTTGAAAGTCTGCTCCGTGCATTCGTGCGGATACTCCATCAAGTAGGGCAGCGCCATCACGGCGTACCACGAGGGATTCGAGACCATCTGCACGACGTAGTTCTGATGCACGAGCGAGCCGGACCTCCCGGACTTCAGCAGCTTCTCCAACTCGAACTTCTTCGTCACTGCGCCGCCGGCCTTGCCGCGGATCGGCAGCGGCAGCGACTCCGTCACGAAGATGCGCCGCGACAGCACGGGCAGATAACCTTCCTCGCCGTCGGAAACTTTCCCCGTCGACGCCACGGCCTTGTAAGTGAGGAAGGGCGCGCCGTCCGGCACCTTGATGCGCCACGAAAAGCTGCGCGATTCCTTCGCCGGGATGTCGAAGTCGATCTCCGGCTTGGCGTTGCCGAGCAGCACGTCAATGTTGGTAGGGCGCGTCGCTCCGCGCGCGCCGTCGGCCGCCCCACTCAATTCGGCGGCGTTGCCAAAGGTCAACCGCACACGGCCCTGCTGACGGGCGGCGGTCTGGTTCGAGACTTTCACCGTGAACTCCAGCGTGTCGCCCTCGCGCAGGAAGCGCGGCGGGTTCGGCTGCACCATCAGGTCTTTCGCGGTGACCGTCTTGCCGTCGAGGAAACCGGAGCGCAACTGGCGGTCGTGCGCGAAGCCCATGAACTTCCACTGCGTGAGCGCCTCCGGCATCGTGAACTGCATCTTCACCACGCCATTGCTGTCCGCGAGCAACTGCGGGAAGAAGAACGCCGTTTCGTTCAAGTTGCGCCGCGCGGTGACTTGGGAGAGATCGGGCTTCGGAGTGGAGCCGCCCTGCCCACGGCCAGAATCGCCCTCGCTTCTTTCGTCGGAGAGAGAGCTGCGCGCGGCTTTTTGTTTGGCCTCGCCTGCTATTCCCGCCACCGAAAAGTTCGCTTCCGTCACCATCGGCGCAGCGCTCGCCGGCGCTGGCATCGCGGCATCCATCGCAACACCCAACGACATCTCGGGAACCGCACCGCGGTAGCGGTAGAACTGATCCCGTCTTCCAAACTGATACCCCCAGAAGTTCGCCACCAAGTCCGCCGGGAACTGCCGGTAGCGCAAATCCACGCTCTCGTAGCCGCGACTCCACGATCCACGCAAATGCTGAAAGCCCTTCATCGCGTTGGCGAAACTTCCGCCGCGCTGCGAATAGTCGTAACGGAAAATTCCAAACTGGTTCATCCAATGATGCGGCGCGAACTGATCGAGCGATGCGTCATAAAGCGCAGCCACCAGCTCGGCTCCATCCCGGTGGGGCGAGACTCCGTCGAGCCCTGACTTCGTCGCCGTATTCGACACCACCAACGTCCACGTCTCCTTTTGGCTCGGCCCGAGCTTCGACGTGAAATGCTCCCAGCTCAGCGCGAGCTGCTTGTTGCTCCACGGCACGTCCACGTGACGCGACACCAGATACGCCCGGTTCTCGCGCACCTGCGTGACGTGCAGCGTGAACCCGCCGCGCATCGCCTCCGTCACCGCGCGTTTGAGCTGTTGCTGCGTCCGTCCGGGCTGCGTCCAGTAACGCTCAACCATCTGATGCCGGTGCTCGATCTCGATGAACGCGCGCCCGGCCTCGTAGCCCGTGCCCCACAACGCCGCGAGTTCTTCGCCCGGTTCCAGCGTCCACTTCGGCGCCGCCAGCAGCTGCGGAATCTTGATCGCCAGCTTCGTCGCCGCCGGTTGCAACACCTGCAATCC
>JBDHQG010000716.1:0-2610 GCA_039806925.1 Limisphaerales bacterium | reverse complement strand
CAATTACAGGGGAAGGCTGAGCAAGCCGAAAAGCTGTATCAGCGCTCGCTGGCGATTCTTGAAAAAACAGTCGGCAGTGAACATCCTTTCGTCATCCAGGCGCTAAATGGGTTGGCAACTTTGTACAGCAGCCAGAGTAAATACAATGAAGCTGAAGCACTGTACAACCGAGCGCTCAAGCTTGAAGAACGAACGCTGAACGCGGACGCTCCTGACATTTCGCGTTCGTTGAGCAGCTTGGTCCATTCGCCGAGGAAGCGCGGGTGATCATGCTGCCCCGGCCCGTGCGTCTTCACGCCGCCGCGGAGGAACACCCGCAACGGCTCCGCCGCCCGGGCGGAAAGTTGGGAAACGATGGCCAGCACGGCCACGAAAACAAACGATTTCAGTCGCGTCATAAGAATCATCGAATTGAACAACGGGACGTTAGACGCTTCCCGGCGGCGGCCAACAGAAAATTTTTGAAACGGGCGGACCGCAAATGTCCGGCGGCGAATCCGCCCCCGCCCCGCTCCGGTTCAATCCGTATCTCTACGGCGGCCTTCCGGGCATCGCGGTATTGCTTTCCACGCTTCCCCTCTCATAGCTTCACCCCCTCAGCTCCGCCGGTGCCAGACACGCCGGCTCAAATCGTTCGTATGAGGCCAGTGCTGCCTGGCGGATTTTGGCGCAGCAGCGGGAATGCGATTGAAGTCCGCGCCTCCGGCAACTCCCGGCGCCCGGTTGACGAACAATCCGTGCCGCAACTCAGAATATTCAACCGGCAACCTGAAGCGAACAGAACCGCCTGCTGACGATGGACACCTCCATTTTTCGACAGACGCGCACCCGCACCATTCCCTGGCCGGAACGTTTGCCATACGCGTTTGCGCTGGGCTGCTCCGCCGCGGCCTTTGGCGTCACCATCTTCTTTTACCCCGTCCTGCTCTACTCGCCGCGGGTGCTGCTCTACGGGGCCGTGCTGGTCTCCAGCCGGTTCGCCGGCGCCGGCCCCGGGGTCGCCGCGGCCATCGTCACCACGGCATTGTCCTCGGTTTTCGTCGGTCCCGGCACCTCGACCAACGGGCATTGGCTGGATGAATGGGCCTCGCTGATCGGCTACCTCGCCGCATCGATGCTGACCGTGGCGGTCATCTCGCAACTGCGCGATCGCGAACGCATACTCCGTGAGAAAGACGAGCAGCTGGACGATTTCATGGAAAACGCCACCGTCGGCCTGCAATGGCTCTCCGCCACCGGCACCATCCTGTGGACCAACCGCGCGACGCGCGAGATCCTCGGCTGCACCAGCGCCGGGAGCTGCCGCGGGAGGACTTTCCAGCAATTCTGCGTCGACAAGGGCGCCGCGGAGGATCTCATGCGCCGCATCGCCGCGCACGAGTCTTTGAAGAACCACGAGACCTGGCTGCGCGGCGACGACGGCGTCCGCCGCCTGGTATTGATCGACGCCAACGCCCTTTGGAGCGAAGACAAGTTTGTTCACGCGCGCCTTTTCATCCGCGACATCACCGCCCGCCGGTCCATTGAAGAAGCCCTCACCGCCGAGCGCAACCTGTTGCGCACGCTCATCGACGCGCTCCCCGACGCGATCTACACCAAGGACACGCAGGGACGCTTCCGGATCTCCAACCACGCAAACCTCCGCCTGCTCGGCGCGCGCGCGGACTCCGACATCCAGGGCAAAACCGTCGCCGATCTTTGCCCGCCCGAGGTGGCCCGCCGCTTCATCGCGGACGACATCGACGTGCTCCGGGGCGGGTTGAATGTCCAGGATCGCGAGGAGCCGTTCATCACCCGCGACGGCCAGGAGCGCATCCTGCTGACGACGAAGCTGCCCTTGCTCGATCCCGCCGGCGAGGTCACCGGGCTCGTCGGGATCAGCAAGGACATCACCGACCGCCGGCTCGCCGACGCCGCGATGCGCGAGAGCGAGGAACGGTTCCGCGTCCTCTTCGAGCACTCGCCGGAAACGATCCTCATCCTCGATCCGGCCGGCGACGGACAGCCGCTGGCCATCGTGGACTGCAACGCCGTCGCCTGCCGCCAGCATGGCTACACCCGGGACGAGCTGAAGGGCCGGCCCTTCGGCGTCATCGACGACGCCACGCGGCAGAAGGCCCGCGCCGAGGCGTTCGTCGAACGCGTCCGCAACGAGGGCATCGTGATGATGGAAACGCTGCACCGCCACAAGGACGGCCATTCGTTCCTGATGGAGGTCTGGGCGTCATTCATCACCGTGCGCCAGCGGGAACTCCTCCTGTGCATGGCGCGCGACATCTCCGAGCGCAAGAAAGCCGAGCAGGCGATCCGCCGCTCCCACGATCAGCTCGAAGCCCGCGTCCGCGAACGCACGCGCCAGCTCGAGCAGGCAAACCGCGAGCTCGAAGCCTTTTCCTACTCCATCTCGCACGATCTCCGCGCGCCCGTCCGCGCCATCCGCGGCTTCGCGCAAATCATCCACGAGGATCACGGCGTGGCGCTGAACGCGGAGGCGAACCGGCTGTTCCAGTTCATCGTCGACAGCGCCGCGCGCATGGACGAGCTCATCGACGATCTCCTCGCCTTCTCCCGCATCAACGCGCATGAACTCACCCGGTCCACCGTGGACAT
>JBDHQG010000715.1:0-2610 GCA_039806925.1 Limisphaerales bacterium | reverse complement strand
CGAAGTGGCGCAGGTTTCCAAACCTGCTGTGTCGCCGATTTCCCAATCGGCGGAGCGTTCGAAATTGTTGAGCGCGTCGCGTTGGCCGGCGGCAAGCGGATTTGGAAATCCGCGACACAGCAGACTTGGAAGTCTGCGCTACGGTGCAGAGTTCTGCTGCGACGGTGGCCGATAGGCACTGCTCCACTTCCAGTCTTCCGGCCGCGCACAAAGTCCGGCGGTTACGGGATTGTTCCTGATGTAGCGGGCGATTCTCGCTTTCTCCTCGTCGCTCCGAATCCATTGATCATAGGATACCGGCTGCCAGAACGGATCTTCTCCCAGGCCGACGATAGGTTTGGCTCGCCGCGAACTGAATTGCTTCCACGATTTCAGAATGTCGCCCAACAAATGATTCGGCATGGGCCAGAGGATGGCGTGCGCATGGTTCGGCATCACCACCCACTCGTGAAGCATATACCGGCTCTCATGGAAATGCCGCATCGCGTTGGCGACGAGATCGGCAATTTCCGGACGCCGCAAGTGACAAGCGCCCGCCCCGCGATCCAGGTAACGCTCGATGTTGCGGCGAAAGTCGCGCGCGATCTCCTCCTCGGAATCGTTGATGGCTTCGCCTCGCTTGGCAAAGTCGTTCAGTCTCCGAAGCCGCTCCGCTTTCTCGCGTTCAAACTGAAGCAGAACTTCCTTGGGCAGCGAATCGGCCAAGCGGTACGTGACGAAATAGGAAGCACCCTCGCGTTTTACGTGCGGAAGATAGCCGTGCGTGTGAATGCCGGAGCGAAGCGGGTTTTGAGATTCGTCCTTTGCGCCAGCGGCACGAAGTTGATGGCCCGTCCGTTCCAAGCCGGGGTTCGGCTCGTCCGATTTCTGCGGTTGCATGGGTGGAGAATGTCCGATTGGTTTTGCAAAAGCGAGCGCGCCGCCGAATCCCGTAGCGCAGGTTTCCAAACCTGCTGTGTCGCCGATTTCCCAATCGGCGGAGCGTTCGAAATTGTTGAGCGCGTCGCGTTGGCCGGCGGCAAGCGGGTTTGGAAACCCGCGACACAGCAGACTTGGAAGTCTGCGCTACAACGTTCGCGGTCATTGCTCCACTTGAATCATGTTTAGCTTCATCCAAAATCTTTTCGTTCAACTCCTGCAAACCGCGCTCATTGCGCTGCGTGCTCTGAGGCGAAACAAAATGCGCTCCATGCTCACGGCGCTGGGCATCATCATCGGTGTCGCGGCGGTGGTGGCGATGGTCGCCGTCGGCAACGGCGCGCAGGCCCGTATCACCAGCAAGGTTTCCGCGCTTGGGCAGAATCTGTTGACTGTCTTTGCCGGCAGCAAAAAATCCGGCGGCGTGCAATCCGGCCTCGGCAGTGCCAGCACCATTACGCTGGCGGACGCCGAAGCCATCGCGCGCGAAGTCACGGACGTTGCGGCGATCAGTCCGGAAGTTTCAACGACCGGGCAGGCGATTGCCAACGGTCGCAACTGGTCCACCAGCGTCGTCGGCGAGTCCAGGGACTATTTGAAGATCCGAAGTTGGAAGCTCGCCGCCGGTTCGATGTTTGACGAACGCGATGTTCGCAGTGCCGCCAAGGTTGCGGTGATTGGTTCGAAAACGGCCAACGAACTTTTCGGGCCGTTGAACCCGATTGGTCAGACGGTGCGGGTCAAAAATATTCCCTTCACCATCATCGGCCTGCTCGAAAGCAAAGGCGCAGGCATGGGTGGCATGAATCAGGACGATCGCATCATCATTCCCTACACCACGGCGATGAAGCGCCTCACCGGTGATCGTTTTCTCCGTTCGGTCAATGTCCAGATTGGGAGTTCGGACCGCATGGAAATTGCGCAACAACAAATCACCAGCCTGCTGCGCCAGCGTCATCGCATCGCTGATGGAAGCAGCGACGACTTTAACATTTTCAATCAAAAGGAGATCGCCGATACGGTGAATTCCATCTCCACGGTCATCACCCTGCTGCTCGGTTCGGTCGCAGGCATCTCGCTTGTGGTCGGCGGCATCGGCATCATGAACATCATGCTCGTGAGCGTGACTGAACGGACGCGCGAGATTGGCATTCGCATCGCCATCGGCGCAGAACCGGGCGACATCCGGCTGCAATTCCTCATCGAAGCCGTGACGTTGAGTTTGCTGGGTGGGCTGCTGGGCGTGCTGTGCGGCGTCGGCGTATCGCGTCTGGTTGGGATGGTGGCGGATTTTCAAGCCGTGGTCTCGACCGGCTCGGTGCTTCTCGCGTTCGGCGTCAGTTCCGCCATCGGCATCTTCTTCGGCTTCTATCCCGCGCACAAGGCGGCGGCGATGAATCCCATCGAGGCGTTGAGATATGAGTGATTGGCTGCATTGCGCTTTGTGTTCGCGCGTGCCGCCGTGTTCAGCCAAAATCCGGCATGAGCAAAAACCGACTCGAAGCCTTCAGCGACGGCGTGATCGCCATCATCATCACCATCATGGTGCTGGAATTGAAAGTACCGCACGGAGTTGAACTCGACACGATCAAGCCGCTGCTGCCCGTCTTTCTCAGCTACGTGCTCAGCTTCCTCTACGTCACCATCTACTGGAACAATCATCATCACATGCTCCACACCATGCGGCAGGTG
>JBDHQG010000066.1:0-11588 GCA_039806925.1 Limisphaerales bacterium | reverse complement strand
GGGCAAACCCGCGGGGGGACACACGGAAGACGCCACCGTGCTCAAGCTGCCGGCCACGCTTCACGAAACCCCCCGCAGCGTGTCCGTGGTGGATGCCGAACGCATTCGCGAGCAGAACTTCCGCACGCCGGTCGATACGTTCTATTACACGCCGGGCGTGTTCCCGAACAGCCCGAACGCCGGCGGGTATCACTTCATCTCGCGCGGATTCCGCATGTCCCCCGACGAGACGCGCATCGACGGCTTCACGGGCTTCTACGTCGGCGGCGGCCAGTCGCCCCAGATGCTTTACGGCGTGGACCGCGTCGTCATCCAGCGCGGGCCTTCGGGCCTGTTGTACGGCGCGTCGGCCCTGCCGGGCGGCATCATCAACATCATCACCAAGAAGCCCGAGGAGGCTGCGGCCAAGCAACTGGACCTGACCACGACCACCTATGCGGGCAACGGGCTGGACTTCGGCGATCGCAGCTCGCTGGGGCTGGAACTCGACTCGACGGGCCCTCTCACCAAGGACGGTCGCGTGCTGTATCGCGGCATCGTTGCCGGCGACAACTCGGACCAGTACACCGACGACATCCGCAACAAGACGCGCTATTACAGCGGCGCGCTGACCTTCAAGTTCGATGAGGAAGGCCGCCACACGTTCACGCCGTTGGTTCAATATTCGGACAATGTCCGTCCCGCCGGCGCCGGCATGGTGATCTCCCCCTCCACCTCGCTGAACGTGAACGACGGACAACGGAGCCCCATCCACACCCGCGACCTCTCGCCGCTCGACGTCAACCTGTATGAAGGCGGCCGCTCGGACACGATGCTCGTGGCCGGTTTCGATTTCCGTTCCAAGCCGGTCGAACCGGTGACGTTCAGCGCCGGCTACCGGTTCATCCGCTATGAGACCGGGATCAATCAGTGGACGCCCCAGATCAACACCGCGCCGCAACGGACGCAGCTGGAAACTTCCAACACCGTTTCGCGGACGCAGGCCAGGAGCGAGGCTGACCGCGACAGCCACAACTTCGACATCAACACCACCTACGAATTCGAGCCGACGGACTGGCTGAAGAACCTGGTCCAGGCCGGGTTCAACGGGCGCCAGTATCATTCGGAATCCCGCGCCGCCACGGGGCCGCTCGGCACCCCGCAGTCCCCGATCAACATCTACACGGGCGCAGCCACTGCAGTGACCGATGTTTCCACCGGCTGGGGAGCAACGGCGCTGGACGATGACTTCTACTGGAATGGTTACTTGCAGGACCAGGCGGCATTTCTCGACGAAAAATTCGTCCTCACCGTGGGACTCGGCTACGGCCAGCAACATTACAACGACGCGCCCACGCGGAAGGGCGACGTCACGCCCAACGCCGCGCTGGTGTTCAACGCCACCAAACAACTCGCCCTCTACGCCAGCTACGCGACCAGCTACCAGCCTGCCGATCCGGCGCTGGAAAACTTCGGTGGCCGCTCCGGGACATTTGATCCGCAGACCGGCGTGAGCTACGAGATCGGCCTCAAATACGATCTCCCCTCCAACCGCGCCAGCGTCGCCGCCGCGCTCTTCCGCACCGAGCGCGACAACGTCATCGTGCAGGACACCTCGCTCGGCCTGGTGAACACCAACGGCAACGCCTACTACATCCAGCAGGACGGGCAGCGCGGGGACGGCGTCGAACTCAGCGGCGAATGCCGCCTCCTGCCAAACTGGAACCTGATCGGCACGTTCGCCTGGATCGATGCCAGTTACGAAACCGGCCCCTACCCCGGCCCCGTGGCCAAGACGCCGGAATTCTCATGGAGCCTTTACACCCGCTACGAAATCACCCGGGGACCATTGCAACGCCTGGCCGGCAGCCTGGGCGTGGTCTGGCAGGATGATCGCCTGGGCGGCAACGCGGCACGCACCGCCAGCTCGCCCGATCCGCTCATGTTGCCATCGTTCTACCGGGTGGATCTCGGTTTGTCCTACCGCCTGAACAAACATGCGGACGTTTCCATGAACATCGCCAACCTGCTCGACGAAAAAATCTTCGTGGACGGCACCACCGGCGCAAACCTCCAGATCGCCGCGCCGCGCACCGTCAGCTTCCGCGTGGGCTACCGTTTTTGATCATGGCCGTTCGCAAAGTCATCTTCTGGCTGCATCTCTTCGCGGGCATCATCGCCGGCATCGTCATTCTGATCATGTCCGTCACCGGCGCAGCCCTCGCCTTCGAGAAGGATCTTGTCGCCCGGGCCGAGCAGGAAGTCCGCAAAATCGCCGCGCCCGCCCCCGGCGCCGCACGGCTGGGGCTCGACGAGCTGCTGTCCCGCGCGAAGGAAAAGGCGTCCGGCGCGCGCCCGTCCGCCGTCACCGTCTTCGCGGACCCGCAGGCGGCGGTCTTCATGAGCTTCGGGCGCACAAACGCCTTCTACGCGAACCCCTACACCGGCGAGATCAGCGGGCAGGGCGCGCAGGGCACGCGCGCGTTCATGCACGTCATGACCGACTGGCATCGCTGGCTCGGCCAGGATGGCGACGGTCGCGCCGTCGGCAAGGCCATGACCGGCGCGTGCAATGCCGCGTTCCTCTTCCTCGCGATGTCCGGCATCTACCTCTGGTGGCCGCGCAAATGGTCGTGGACGGCCCTCAAAGGCATCGTATTATTCAACGCCAAACTGAGCGGCAAGGCGCGCGACTGGAACTGGCATAACGTCATCGGCATCTGGTCCGCCCCCGTGCTCGTAATACTTACCGCGACAGCAATGGTCATCTCCTACAAATGGGCCAGCGACATGGTTTACACGGTCACCGGCAACACGCCTCCCGCGATGGCCGGCCCCGGAGCCATGAGCGGACCCGCGGTCGAAGTGCCGCAGTCCGCGCCGGGAACCCGGCCGCTCGGCTACGAAACGCTCGTTGCCGCCGTGCAAAAGGAAATGCCGAACTGGGAACAAATCTCCATCCGCTTCGGCGGCGGTCCCGGTCAGGGCCCGCGCAGTGGCGGCGGCGAGGCCCGCGGCGCTCCGCAGGCCGTCTCCATTTCCATGCGCGAGCAAGACGGCTGGCCGCTCTTCGCCAGCGTCCAGCTCTCCCTCGATCCGTTCACCGGCGCGATCCTCAAGAAGGAATCCTACGCCGACTACAACTCCGGCCGCAAAGCGCGCACCTGGATGCGCTTCCTGCACACCGGCGAGGCGCTCGGCTTTTTCGGCAAACTCGTCGCCGGGCTCGCGTCGCTCGGCGGCGCGGTGCTCGTCTGGACCGGTTTCGCGCTGGCCTGGCGTCGCTTCGTCGCCTGGCGTCGCAAGCCCGCGGCCACCGCAACCGTCGTTGAAGCCCGCGAAGAAATTTCTGTGTCGTGACCACCGCGCCCCTCCAGTCCACCTCGTCAGCGACATCGCCGCAGGGCGCTCGTCCCGCGAGGGTTCGCCGCGGCACGGCGGCGCGTCATGGCATCGCCTGGACCGGAGTGCTGACGCTGGTGCTGTGGACCGGCTGCGTCACGATTGGCGCGCTGGGCTTCGTTCTGCCCTACACGCGACCGCAGCCGCCGGCGAAACAGCCCGAGCCGGTGCAGGCTGAAATTCTCAACGTCGAGTTGAGCAACGATCCGTTGCCGCCGCCGGATGTCGCGCCAGCACCGCCTGATCCCTCGCAGCCTCCGCCGCTCACCAATCCGGAAATCACGCCGCCCGCGCCGCCGATGATCGCCGTCGCGCAGCCCAGCCCGGCCATCGCGTTCGCGCTGCCGGTCGAGGGCCCCGTGCGCGTCGTCGAGGCGAAGCAGGCCGCCTACGTCGCGCCGCCCGCCGAGGCGCACGTCGCGCCCGTGGCCGCGCCGCCCGTGCAGCAACTGGTTTACGGCCGCGGCGAGGGACGCCAGCCCGCGCCGGATTATCCGCCGCAGGCGTTGCGCGCGGGGCAGGAAGGCATCGTGCGCGTGCGCTTCAGCGTCGGCGAGAACGGCCGCGTGCTCGCTGCCGAAGCCGCGGAGCCTTGCACATGGGGATTGCTGAACGCCTCGGCGATCCGCGTCGTGCGCGAGCGCTGGCGTTTCCCCGCCGGCGCGATCCGGCTCTACGAAGTCGCCATCCGTTTTGAGATCCGAAAGTGATGCAAACCCTCACGACAACTGGTGCTTCGCCGATGAGCGCCTCTTTTCCCGTCACCGGAGTGCGCCCGTCCCCGGGCGCAGAAATGTCCGAAGGTTCATGGCTTTGGAATCTTCCAAAGCTTTCGTCATCGCGCGCGTTTCTGCGCCCGAGGACGGGCGCACTCCGGTCGGTTACTGGGCGCCTTGTCAAATTTCCCCGTTTGGTAATTGGTAGATGGAATGAATCATTGAATTTATGAACCCGTTGTTCGCAAACATCGTCGTCGATTACTTCATCAAGGGCGGCCCCGTCATGTGGCCGATCCTGCTCTGCGGCCTTGCCTCGCTCGTGGTGGTGATCGAGCGCCTGCTCTGGTGGTGGCAGCTCGGCCGCCGCTGCCAGCGCGAGAAGCTCGACCAGGCTTTCGACGCCATCTCCGAGGGCCGCTTCACCACCGCGGACGAGATCAGCGCCGATCCGAACGATCCGTTCCTCAAGGTCGTCAACGACGGCATCACGCACGCGCACAGCTCGCTGCTCGGCGCGATGCAGCTGCGAGCGACCGACGAGCTCGAACACGCCGAGAAGCGGCTCTGGATTCTCGGCACCTTCATCACGCTCGCGCCGCTGCTCGGCCTGCTCGGCACCGTCACCGGCATCATGCACTCGTTCAATTTCGTCGGGGACGAACAGCTCGCCGCCACGAAGGTCAGCGGCGGCATCGCCGAGGCGCTCATCGCCACCGCGTGCGGTCTCGGCATCGCCATCCTCTGCCTGCTGCCGTTCAATTATCTGAACCGCCGCCTCGCCCATCTGCGCGGCCGCCTCGAGCGCACGATCAACCACGTCGAGCTGATCGTGGAATCCGCCAAGCACCACGGGCACGACCTCGAAGAGTTCGCCCGCAACCGCGCGCTGGACTCGACCGGCCAGCCCAAGCCCGCCCCGGGCCGTCCCGTCGTCACCCGCTGATTTTCTTCACGCCATGCCCGTCAAGCTCGGCTCCAAACTTCCGGCGGACAACGAAGCCCGCATCGAGATCATTCCGCTGATCGACATCATGTTCTTCCTGCTCGCGGCGTTCATGCTCGTGAGCCTGAGCATGGTGAACATGAAAAGCGTGAAGGTGAACCTGCCCACCGCCACCACCGCGACGCCGGACACCAAGAAGGATTTCGTCAACATCTCCGTGGACAAGGCCGGGCTGGCGTTTCTCGATCAAAAACCGGTCGGCAACAACGAGCTCGCGCAGAGGCTCGCTGCCGCGCAGAAGACCAACGCGACCCTGCGCGTCTTTATCAGCGGCGATCAGGACGCGCGCCACGGCGACGTCATCCGCGTGCTCGATCTCGTGCGCGCGACCGGGATCGAGAAAGTCGCCTTCGAGATTCGCGAGGCGAGCAAACCGGCCAGGCCATGAACCGATCCCTGCAATACGCGAACCTGATCGGCGTCGCCGCGCTGGCCGCGCTCTGTGTTTTCCAATGGAGCTTGAACCGCCGTGTGAACCTCGAAGCCAGTTCGCTGGAGAAAGCCCGCCTCGACCTGACGGCGAAAGTCGCGGAGCACGAGAAGACCATCAAGGGCCAGGCCGCCGACCTCGACACGTTCCGCGAACAACTCACACTCGCCACCACGTCGCTCAAGGAAACGGAAACCAGGCTGACGAAGGCCGGGCGCGAGATCGTTCAACTGGAATCCGAGCGTGAGCAGCTCAAGATCAGCCTCACCAACTGGGCCGCCGCCGTGACCGCGCGCGACGAACGCAACAAGGAAACCAATGACCGCCTCAAGCAGCTCGGCGACGATTTGAACGCGAGCATCCGCAAGTTCAACGAGCTTGCCGAGACCCACGGCGGGCTGGTGAAGGCTTGGAACGATCAGCAGGAAAAGCTCGCCGCGATGAAGACCAACAGCACAAAGGCGACAACGCCATAAACGGGCTGGCCGGGCTGCGGGTTGGAAGGCCGCACTTTGATTGAAAGAATCCGCACGCGGGCTTCATGCAAAGGGCGGCAGTATCAAGGGCGTGCCCAAACAGACGGACCGCGACCGGTCCCCGGTCGCAGCGGGTGAAGCGGAGAGAGTGCGGCGGGATTCGAAAGATTCCCTTCGTGGCGACGCGCTGCGAGCCGGGACGGCTCGCGGTCCGATGTGGTGACGGCATTGGGCCACAGGCCCTCCAGATGCGCCCATTCTTCCGAAGTGGCGGATGGACATGTTGCGGTTTCCTTTGCTAGGGTGTGCTTGTGGATAATCCAGTCGTTTTGGATCATTGTTGATCCGCCAATCCCTGCATCACCAACCTTCTAAACTTATGATGTCCCTTTTCTTCAAGGCCGTCCTGTGCCCGGCCGTCATCTTGTTTGTTTCCCTCGCGCCATGCCTGCCGGCTCCGTTGCCGTGGTCCAAGAGCTACACCATCCAGCCGGGCGTGCCGGCGACGACTTTGTTTGGCACCATCTACGCCCAGCAGGGCGGGAGCTTCGGCTTCGTCCTGATTGGCGCGTCGCAGGAAACGTCCAGCGGCGAGTCGCGCCTGGTGCCGTCGCTCGGGCGGTTCGATGATTCCGGCAACCCGCTGTGGAGCGTGTCGCTCGACGGCGGCCCGGGCAGTTCCGAACCGCGCCTGGGCGCGCTCAGCGATCTGACGCGGCTGCAGGCCGCCTACACCACCGCCTCCGACACCTATCGCGTGGGAGTTTACCGGGGCGGAAACCGGACCAAGGTGTTTGCCGTGGAGGTGGACGTTTTCGATCCGGATTTCGACGGCGTCATCCTCGATGAAGCGCCGCGCTTCTTCGACAATGGCGACGTGGCGCTGGTCGAACTGGGCGACGCGGCGGTGAAAGTCACCGTGCTCGACGCCGCCGGGGCGAAGAAGATCGACAAGACCTACGCGGCGAATGTGTTTGGCGCGCCGCCGGGCAGCTTCATCCCGCCGACGGGCGCGTTGGGATTCGAGCCTCTGGGTGACGGCAGCGGTTATCTGCTGACGGTTTCCATCAGCGTGCCGACGTTCCTGACGGTGCCGCCGTTTTCCTTTTCCTACGACAACACCATCAGCCTGCTGTGCCTGGACAACGCCGGCGCCCTGCGGTGGGCGAAGTCGATCACGATGAACGACACGGGCGGCGAGGTCTCCGGCACGAGCTGGCCCGCCCCGTCGGGGCAGATCATCCTCACCCTGTCCGAGACCACCGCCCTCGCCGGCCTTTCGGAAGACGCCCACATCCTGCGGTTCGCGTCCAATGGCTCGCTGACCTGGGCGCGGACGGTTGCGGACACGGCGCCGAACTTCGTCCGCGTGGAGGGGAACGATCTGTGGTACTTCGCGCTCAGCGGCGACCGGAGCGATGTCAAGGCGCTTCGCATGAATGAGGCGACCGGTAGCGTCATCGCGCAGGCGACGTTGGACAGCGGCATGACGGATGAAGGGGTGGGCGCCGGCCTGGTGGGCGGGCGCGTGTTCTTCCGGCTGCAATCAGCCCCCGGCCTCAGCGCGACCGAGCCCCGCCAGGCTTACGCCCTTTCGCTCGACGCGAATCTGCAAAATCCCGTGACGCGGAAGTACAAGAAGCCCGTCGCCGGCCTGACGATGGGTCATCACGCGGCCTCGGGCGGCTTCATCTTCTCGCCCTACGACGCCGCGGGCAACGTGGACGTTGTCTCGCTGAACACCGCGCTGCAACCCGTGACGGACTGCGACCTGTTCACCAATGCGACCCTCTCCGTGGTGAACACCGGGATCAGCGCGACGCCTCTCTCCATCACCGCCGCCACCCTGGGCGTGACAGTCGCGAATGCGAACACCGTGCTGACGCCCACGGACATCGCGCTCCAGCCGATCACCCTCACCGCGGCATCCCTGTGCGGAAGCGGCGGCACTCCCGCCGCGCCGCGCCTCGCCATCCGTCCTGCGACTGGCGGCGGCTTCGAGATCAGGTTCGGCTCGGAACCAGGCGTCAGCTATGAAGTCCGGTTTTCGTCTGTCGTCGCCGGCCCTTATGACACCCTCATCGCCACGCTGGCCGGGACAGGAGCCGAACTGGTCCACCACATCGGCGCGCCCGCGTCCGACAACGGCTACTACGTCGTTCGTGCCGTCCGGCGCTGAAGAACGCGCCGGAGAAGATCGTTCGGACTGAAATCCCGCCACGCAAGACCGCGACGCCGGAGGCGTTCCTCCGCCGGGGCGAATGGACGCATTTGGAGGGCTCGCTGCCCAAACACCCGGACCGCGACCGGCCCCCGGTCGCAGCGGGTGAAGCCGGCAAGAGTCGCGGCAGGATTCGAAAGATTCCCTTCGTGGCGACGCGCTGCGAGCCGGGACGGCTCGCGGTCCGATGTGGTGACGGCATTGGGGCGATACGCTCATTGGATGCAGCCTCCTCCGCTTGCGCGGCACGACAAATCGTTGCCAAGGCCGCGTCGCGGCATAGAATGGTGGCATTGTTATGAAGAAAATCATTCTCATCGTTGGCGGTGTCGTGGTCGTGCTGGTGATCGGCCTGGTCGTTTTCCTGGCCCTTTCGCTCGATTCGCTCGTGAAGAAGGGCGTGGAAACCGTGGGGCCGCAGATCACCGGGACCGAGATGAAACTCGACAAGGCCAGCATCTCGGTCCTGTCCGGCTCCGGCGCGTTGCACGGCTTCCTGCTTGGCAACCCGGAGGGCTACAAGGCTCCCAGCGCGATCAAGTTTGGCGAAGCCAGCGTGGGCGTGCGCCCGATGTCCGTGCTGTCCGACAAAATTCACGTCTCCCATGTGCGCGTCGTGGGGCCCGAGATCACCTTCGAGGGTGCGCTCGGCTCGAAGAACAATCTCAGCAAGATCATGGAGAACGTCGAGGCCGCGACCGGCGGCTCCGCGGAAAAGCCGGCGGACAAGCCCGCAACCGGCGGCGCGTCGAAAAAGCTGCAGGTGGACGATTTCCTGATCAGCGGCGCGAAGGTCAATGTGACATTGACGGCCCTGGGCGGACGTTCGCTGACCGTTTCCATTCCCGACATCCACCTCACCAACCTCGGCGGCGGCGCGGAGGGCATCACCGCCGGCGAACTGACGAAGCTCGTCCTCAAGAACATCAACAAGGAGACGTTCGAAGCCATTCAGAAATCCGTGTCGGATGTCGGCAAACAGGCCGCCGACGCCCTCAAGGACATCAGCAAAGGCGGCACGAACTCGATCAACAAGGCGGCGGAGACGCTCAAGGGCGTGGGAGATTTGTTCAAGAAGAAGTAGGCAAAGCGCCCGCAAAGCAACTGGCCAGGCCTGATTCCCGTTCCCATGAAGGAAGCGTACATCGCAGCGAAGGAACGTTGGGCGCGCAAGATGGCCGGCCATGAAAAAACCGTCGTTCGTTCCGAAAACCGCCTTCCGCCCGGACAGCGCCAGGTTCACAACTTTCCCGTGCTCGATCTCGGCGTTCGACCCGAGGTGCCACTCGACAAGTGGGAACTGAAGATTCACGGCCTCGTCGAAAATCCCGTCACGTTGAACTGGGAGCAGTTCAAGGCTCTGCCGCAATTCAAGGACGTGAGCGACTTTCATTGTGTCACGACATGGAGCCAGTTCGACATGGAGTTCGAGGGAATCGCGTTCTTCACCATCGCGGACCTCGTGAAGCCCAAGCCCGAAGCGACGCACGTCTTCTTCAAAAGCTACGACGGTTATTCCACCAACAACCCGCTGGATGTGTGCATGGATGACGACGTCCTCATCGCTCATTCTTGGAACGGCCAGCCGCTGACGAAGGAACACGGCGGGCCCGCGCGCGTGATCATTCCGAAACGCTACGCCTGGAAGGGCGCGAAGTTCATTCGCGACATCCAGTTCATCGACCGCGACATCCTCGGCTTCTGGGAAGTCCGCGGCTACTCGAACACGGCGGATCCCTGGACGGAAGATCGCTTCTCCTGACCGCTGGCCGCACCCTCCTTCTTCATCCATTCCCCTGTTAAGGCTGCGCAAAGCCGCATCTTGGTGATTGCTTCCTGCCCCGAAATCAGGTAGTGAAATCATCATCTCAGACCCTCCCTTCGCGGGAATTCGCGGCAACCTGACAACATTTATGAAAGGTTCTTTTGCCCTGCTCGCAGGGCTGCTGTTCATCTGTACCCCGCTCTCTCGCGGAGCAATCGTTGTGTGGACTAATTCCGTCGGTGGCAACTGGAACGCCGCCACCAACTGGAGCCCGAATCAGGTTCCTTCCACCGCCGACCACGCCGTCATCACCAATGCCGGCACCTACACCGTCATCGTGGATGCGGGTGTGACCGTGGACGCGCTCACCGTCGGTGGCGCAAGCGGACACCAGACGCTCTCGAACTTTGTCGCGACGCTGACGCTGAATGGCAACGGAGCCGTCGGCACGAACGCGAGCTTCGCGCTCAACGGCGGCGGTGTGTTCGCGGGAACTGGCGAACTGACTGTGGCTGGTCGCTTCGATTGGCGCGGTGGCATCATGCAGGGGGCGGGACGGACGGTCATCGCGCCGGGCGCGGTGCTCGACATCAGCGGCAGCGATTATCACAAGCAGCTCTACCGCGCGCTCGACCTGCGCGGCAACGGCACGTTCGGCGGCGGCGGCTATCTCTACGGCGGCTTCGGCGTGGCCTTCAACATCTTCGCCGGCTCCACCTTTGATCTGCAGGGCGACCAGAACATGCCCTACGGCGGCGGCGGCAACTACGCCCAGATCAACGTCGCCGGCACCCTCCGCAAATCTTCCGGCAGCGCCGTGGCCACCGTCGGCTTCGCCGTGACGAACACCGCGCTCGTTGAATCCAGGAACGGCACACTGAGCTTCGCCGCGAGCTACGTGCAGAACTCCGGCACCACGCTGCTCAACGGTGGCGGCTTCGGCGGCAGTGCGATTCTCGACATTCGCGGCGGCGAACTGCGCGGCGCGGGCAACATCTCGGGCGACGTGCGGAATTGGGCGGATGTTCATCCCGGCGGCCCGTTCGGCTTCCTGAGCATCTCGAACAGCGTCACGCAGATTTACAGCAACACCGCCAACGGACGGTTGAACCTCCAACTCGGCGGCCTCATCCCCGGCACCAATCACGATCAAGTTCAGATCAACGGCCAGGCGAATCTCTCCGGCACGATCAACGTGGATTTCGTGAACGGCTTCGTGCCGGCGATTGGCAACGCCTTCACCGTGATGACCTACACCGCGCGTTCCGGCCAGTTCGCCGACATACTCTCGCCGCCGGGCGTCACGCTGCAACCGGCGTATTTCCCGACGCACCTCGTGTTGAATGCCGTCGCGGTGACCATCGTTCCGCCGTTCATCGTCACGCATCCGACGAACGTCGTGTTGAAGGAAGGTCTCACTGCGACGTTCCGCGTCGTGGCCAGCGGCACGCCGCAGTTGAACTACCAGTGGCAGCGCAACGCCATCGACATCCCCGGCGCAACGGGCGACACGCTCGTCATCCCCGGCGTCACCGTGACGAACGCGGGCGCGTATCGCGTGCTGGTCAGCAATCTTGCGGGCATCACGAACAG
>JBDHQG010000714.1:0-2622 GCA_039806925.1 Limisphaerales bacterium | reverse complement strand
CGCAAAAGGTGGCGTGAAGTGGAAGGCGTTCCTCGCGGACAAATCGACCGTCACCGGCAAGGTGCCCGTCTCAAAGAACGGCGAGTGGCCGATGTACGCTCCGCTTTACCGCGGCAAGGGCGCGATCCTTGGCTGGGTGGGATTCACCAACCAATCCTCCAGCGATTTCGAGGGATTGATGAGCTGGATCAAGCCGGCGCTCTCCGGCGGGCCGTTTTATCCCGATGGCTTCAACAGCGAAGCGGCGCTCCTTGGCTCGCGTTACGCCGCGCCGGCCGGCAACACCAATCGCATTCTCAGTCTCACCAACTCCGTGGTGCTGCTCAGCGGCGGCAACTTGTCGGAGGTCCACACCAACGACGTCGTGCTCGGTTTCGCCGGCAAAGTGACGAACGCCAGCCCGGACACTCTCACCATGAGTTTCAACCCCGGCTCCGGTCTGTTCACTGGAACCTTCAAGCCCGTCGGCGGAACCAAAGCCGTGCCGTTCAAAGGCGTCGCCCTGCAGAAGGCGAACTATGCGGCGGGACATTTCTTCGGCACGAATGAAAGCGGCCGCGTGGCGCTCGAAGCCGTTCCGATCAGCCCGTCAGCCCGTCAGCTCCTCCTCACCCAATGATCTCGCCGCTCATCTTCCTCACGCCCGTTGCCCTGCTGGTGGGCGCGCTTGGGCGGCGCGATAAACGCGCAAAGCCCCGAAGTCATGACGTGCGCCGAGCATCTGATGCACGCCCGTCAGATTCCCAAAGCCACACTTCGCAAATGCGGCGCTGATGGTTTGCAGTTCCGCCGTGTCGAAGAACTGCGCCAGGTCGAGGCTCTCCCCCGTTTCAATCGCCGTCGCGAGATGACCGTAGATGGTGCTGGTGGCGAGTTGACGCCGGCTCGCGATGTCCTCCACCGACTGCCCGGAACGAAACAGCTTCAACGTCTCCCGCGCCGTGTCGTTCAAGCGCGGCTTCGCGGGTGGCGCGGAAGCAGGCGCGAGAATCGGCTCCGAGAACGTCTGTCGCGGATACGTCTCCAGATGCCGCGCGATCTCGCCCATGAACGTCTTGCCGAACTCCGCCAGCTTCCGTTCGCCCACGCCGCTGATGCGCACGAACTCGCCTTCGTTCACCGGATACAACCGCGCCATCTGCCGCAGCGCCACGTCCGAGAAGATGATGTACGGCGGCACGCTCCGTTCATCGGCCAGCCGCTTCCGCAGCGAGCGCAGCTTCTCGAACAACGCCTCGTCGCATTCAATTTCTCCCGCGTGTGAAACCCTTGCGGGCGCCACCTGCATCGGCTTGGTGAGCGTGATCGGTTTCCGATCCTTCAGCCACGCCCGGCCCGCGGGCGTCGTCTCCAGCACGTTGAACCGAGCCGCGTCCTGCTTCACGAGACCGAGCCGCACCAACTCGCGCCCGATCGCGCCCCACTCGGGACGGCTGTGTTCCCTCCCAATGCCGTAGGTTGAAATCTGGTTGTGCCCCCAGCTCCGAATCTTGTCCGTGTCCGCGCCGGTCAGCACCTCCACGACGTGATTCAACCCGACCGCGAATCCGCCGCGTTCACGGATGCGGTAGATGCACGAGAGAAATTTTTGCGCCGCCACCGTGCCGTCGTAAGTTTCGCGCGGATACAGGCAGTTGTCGCACGCGCCGCAGTTCTCGTGCGGAAACATCTCGCCGAAGTATTCGAGCAGCGACGCGCGCCGGCACTCCGCGCTCTCCGCGTAATGCACCATCTGCTGGAGCTGCTCGCGCGCGATGTGTTTCTCCGCCTCGGGCTTCTCGTCGATGAACTGCTGCTGCTTCACCACATCGCCCGCGCTGAAGAGCAGCAGGCATTCGCTTGGCAATCCGTCGCGGCCCGCGCGCCCCGTCTCCTGGTAGTAGCCCTCGACGTTCTTTGGCAGATCGTAGTGGATGACGAAGCGGACGTTCGGCTTGTTGATGCCCATGCCGAACGCAATCGTCGCGCAAATCACCTTCACCTCGTCGCGCAGGAACTGCTCCTGGTTCACCGCGCGATCCTTCGCGTCCATCCCCGCGTGATACGGCGCGGCGCGCACGCCGTCGGCGTTCAAGCGCTCCGCCACGCTCTCCGCGCTCTTCCGGCTCTGGCAATAAACGATGCCGCTCTCGTTCCTGCGCGAGCGGATGTATTCCAGCGTTTGATCATACGGCCCGGCCTTCGGCAGCACGCGGTAGTTCAGGTTCGGCCGGTTGAAGCTCGCAACATAGATTGCCGGCTCGCGCAAATGCAGTTGATCGACAATGTCCGCACGCACGCGCTCCGTCGCCGTGGCCGTCAGCGCCATCATTGGCACGTTCGGGAACAGGCTCCGAAGCTGCGCGAGCTGACGATATTCAGGCCGGAAATCGTGTCCCCATTCGCTCACGCAATGCGCCTCGTCCACCGCGATGAGACTCACATTCCACCGTTGCAGGTCGGCGAGAAAACCCGAGAGCAGCAGCCGCTCCGGCGCGACGTAGAGCAACCGGAACTCTCCGCTGTGCAGTCCGCGCAGCCGCGCGCGTGATTCCTCCGCGGCGAGTGAAGAATTGAGGAACGTTGCCGCCCCGCCGGCCGCCTGCAGCGCATCGACCTGATCCTTCCTCAACGCGATGAGCG
>JBDHQG010000713.1:0-2625 GCA_039806925.1 Limisphaerales bacterium | reverse complement strand
CCGGTGCAGGCGGACCTGCCGATCATCAATTTCACTCAAGCCATCTTCGTCCTCAGCGGTGCGGTGACACAAGGTGATGACTGGGTGATCACCGTCAACGGCAACGCGCGGACCGAGACGGTCGATAACAACGACGACATCACGGACATCGCTGAGAAGTTGAAGGACAATGTCGATGGGCTGGCGGGTTACACGGCGTCCCGCAGCGGCAACACCATCACGGTGAATCGCAACACGCCGTTCACCGCCGCGCTGGAGGTTCGCCCGGCCTCGGCGGTGATTGCGACTTCGACGGCCACGACCGCGTTGCTGACGGTGACTGGTTCCACGGTGGCTACTGACAACTGGGCGGTGCGGTTGGCGGGCACGGATTACACTTTCACTTCAGCCGGAACTTCCTTGAGCGATGTGGCGACCGGCCTGGCGAACGAGTTGAACGGAGTGACCGGATACACAGCGGTGGCCGAGGGAACGGTCATCGCTTTGACGCGGCTCGCGGGCGGAACCATCACGGTTTCCGATCCGGTGAAGCTCGTCTCGGGCGGTTCGGCGGACACGACGACGTCTGATGCCACGCTCGTGGTGTTGAGCGGCGCGTCCGGCGGCACATGGAACGTGGCGGTCACGGGCGCGACGGGTTCACCCTTCACCGCGACGGGCGCGAGCTTGAGCGCGGTGGCCACGACACTTTCAGCGAGCATCAACGCTCTCGCGGATTACGCGGCTTCGTTTGAAGTCACCGGCAGCACGGTGACGATGACCATCACGCGCATCTCCGGCGCGGTGCCGGTGGTGACCGCGGGCACGACGGGTTCGGGCAGCGCGACGGTGAACACGGCGACGCCGACTTCGGCAACGGCGACGCTCAGCGGCACGGTGGCGAACGGCGACATCTGGACGGTGACCGTGAACGGCACGGAGTATTCGCAGGCGGCGGCGTTGAACGACACGCCGGCGATTCTCGCGACGGCGCTGGCCAGCCAGATCAACGGCGTTGCGGACTTCACCGCGCGGGTCGAAGGAGACTCCATCGTCATCGCGAACCTCGCGGGCACGGCGCTGACGGTGAGCGCACCGGTTCGCCGCATCGACGCGGGCAGCACTTCGACGAGCACGGCGCATACGGAGACGCTGACGCTCGTCGATGCGCCGGTGGAGGGCGACATCTGGACCATCCGCCTCGGCACGACCAATTACTCGCATCCTGTTTCCACGACCGACGACCTGACAGATGTGGTGGATGCGCTGGTGACGCTGGTGAATGCAGGCACCGATCAGACGGCCGTTGCCAAGGGTGGAACGATTGCCATCACGTCGCTGGTCGGAACAAACTTCACGCTGGTCTTCGCGGTGACGCCGGTGGCGCTGCCGGTGGCTGGCCGGCCGGATGTGGACTGGGTGCAGGTCGTGGATTTCGCGACCACTCCGGCGATTGCGGCGGGCGACACCTGGACGCTGGAAGTGGACGGCGACACGTTGCTCGCGATTGCCGATTCCACGCCGTTGCTCTCGGAAATCATCGATGACCTGCAGGGTGCCGTCACGGGCTTCACGGCGGTGCGCGTGGGCAACACGCTGGAGATTACCGACAGCACGGGCGCGGTGGTGAGCGTCGGTCCGCTCACACGCACGCGCGCGGCTTCGACCACGTCTTCGCCCGTGACGGACAATGCGCGCGACCATTTCTTCGACGCGGAGATCGAACTGGAAGGAACGTTCGTCGCTGGTGATGTGTGGACGATCACGATCGATGGCCGGGAGTATAACTATCCGGCTCCGTCCGGATTGCAGGCTGGCAACAACATTGGCCAGCGCAACCTGCGCACCATCGCCAACGGCTTGGTGACGGCCATCAACGCCGACACGACGGCTTCGTTCGAGGCCACGCTGCTCACCGGGGCGAGATTTGAAATCACCGACAAGGTTTCAGGCGCGGGCAATCAGGATCCGTTCACGGTGGAATTCAACCGCGGCGGTGGCGAGGTGCATGGCGTCTTCGACATCGACCGCAGCAACCTCGTGTCGGGCGTCTCCCGCGTGCTGCTCCTGCGCATCTTCGGCATCGAGATCTTCGACCAGTATCCTTACCTGATCAGCCCGGTGATTGAGTTGCTCGACGAGAACGGCACCGTCCTGGCGTCTGATCACTACGGTCTGGGTGGCAACGTGATTGATCCGGGCAGCACCACGGATCGCGATCCGTTCCTGGAATACGACTTCACCGCGGAAGGCATCTATCAGATTCGCGTGCGTTCGTATGTCGATTATCTCATCGACAATCCGTTCTTCCAGGACGGCTTTGTGAACGGGGTGTCCAGCGGCCAGGCTTATGTGCTGAACATGTCCGTTCAGAACCACGACGTGAATCCGAACGCCATCGCGCTGGCGGACAGCCGCAAGCCGAAGACGCTTACCATCGTGAGCGGCGCGGGTCTCGGCCAGTCGGCGATCATCACGGGCTACGATCCGGAGACGAAGATCTACACGCTGAACCGAGAGCTGAATCCCGCGCCGGATGCGACCAGCCGGTTTGAGATTTCGTATCAACTCGAAACTGAGTTCCCCGGTGTGTATGCGCCGGTCACGGATCAGTATGAGATCGTGCTGACCGGTCGTCCGCAGGGC